>JAGRHX010000826.1 GCA_020444775.1 Gammaproteobacteria bacterium | reverse complement strand
CTTCGGCGAGACCTCGGAGATCACCGGCGCTGAAGAGGTGTGCCGGACGCGCGGCAAGACCCCCGAGATCGGCGAGAAGTTCTATCAGACCTGGAGCGCGTACAACCGCGACGTCATCGAGCAGTTCAAGACCGACGACCTGTCCGAGAGCCAGCCCACCAAGGGCAATATCGAGGGTGGCCTGACCACCATCGAGGAGAAGGCTTTCGGCAACCTCGAGAAGATCGGCAAGAAGACCAGCTACGTGGACGTGCTCGGTCCGGCCGAGACACCGGCCAAGGGCCCCGGCCTCTACTTCATGGACACCTCCTCTGCGGCCGCCGAATGCGTCACCTTGCAGGCCGCTGCCGGCTTCGCGGTGCACCTGTTCCCTACCGGGCAGGGCAACGTGATCGGCAACCCCATCGAGCCGGTCATCAAGCTGACCGCCAATCCACGCACCGCGCGCGAGATGGGCGAGCACATCGACCTGGACGTGTCCGGGATATTGCGCCGCGAAATGAACTATGACGACGCCGGCGATGCGCTGATCGACATCACCATGCGGGTCGCCAATGGCCGTCTCACCTGCGCCGAAGCACTCGGTCACCGTGAGCTGGTGATGACCAAGCTGTACCGAAGCGCCTGAGACCCACGCTGGCCGTCGATAGACCCCGCCCGAATCGGGCCCGGCCTCCGCAAGGCGCGGTCCGGGGTTATGTCGGGCTTTGCCGAATCCGGCACGTGCGCGCTGGCATCATCGGCCAGAGATGCCGGTCCGGCAGCGACCTCTGCACGATCGCCCGGGTTCTCTGGCGCATCTCCTGCTCCGGGTGGCGGCTCCGAATCATGGACCGCCACCCCTTCCCCGCCGCCGAATCCGGCCAGCCGCAGGCCGCCCGCGGGCAGTCCTCGGCTCGTGGTAAGGCTCAAGTAATGGGCTCGATCGGCCGTCATGTCTCCTGGGTCCCCGAATGGAGATCTCGATCCCCATCTCCTGGTAACGACTGGGAAGATGGCTTGCAACACCCGCCCTGATGCGGGGCCGACACGAACGCCGGCGGTAATCCCGCCGCGAAGGCGTCGTACAGGTCTCGAACAACCCGGAAGACGCTGCACGCGGCCAGGTCATGGTCATGATCCAACGCGCTCTGATCATCGATGGTTCGAGGGAAGGTCAGGTCTACCTGCGCCTGTGCCTGCAGTTTCGCTGGCCCGGCATCGAGGTCCGAAACCACATACCGGACGCGCCGTTCGCCGAGACCACGCTCGACTGGTCCAGCTACGAGCTGATCCTGGTCAACGACCGTCTGGGTCGGGTCAAGGAGCACGGTCTGGACTGGGTCCGCCAGATCGCCACCAGCACCGATACTCCACTGCTGATCGCGATGAGCCTGGCACGCACCAGCGAGATCTCCTCGCAGGCCATTCGCTCCGGTGCCGACGCATTCGTGTCGAAGATGGACGCCTGCCCACAGCGAATCGGTACCCTGGTGCACCATGCGCAGCGCGCCCGTGAGGTAACACGCTCCGCCGATCTGACCCGGATCGGCATCGTTCCCGGTGTGCATACCGCGCAGACGCGCGCCAAGGCACGCTCTCGGGGCGCCGACAAGCTCGTCACGCCCTTCGAGCAAGGCCCCGGCGGTCTCACCCGCGACGCCCGGATGAGCGCCCCCGTTTCCGCCACGGCGGACGCGGCTGGCGCCGGCCAGCTCGGTCACGGCTGCGGGGACAATGACTCACTGCGTATCGATTTCGCCGAGGATACCGGCCTGGACTGGACCTCACAGCCAGGTTCGGGGCGTAATCCACCGCAACTGGACGATACCGGCGATCTGGTGCGGGTACCGGGCTACCGGCTGCAAAGACGGGTCGGACGCGGCGGCATGGCAACCGTCTGGCTCACACGACGAGAGGACGACGGCGCGCCCCTGGTGCTCAAGATCCTCCGCTTCGACGAGCGATCCAGCGTCGAGACCTTGACCAATTTCATGCGCGAATACGAGCTGATACGACGACTGCGTCATCCGAACATCGCGCGCATCTTCGATCGTGGCTTCACCGGCAGCTATGCGTACATCGCCCTGGAATATCTGTCCGAGGGCGATCTCAACACACGCATCGCCGACGGCATCAGCCCCGCACAGGTCAAGACCTATCTATTGCAGATTGCCAGCGGGCTCCAGGCGGCACACGCCCAGAACATCATTCACCGGGATCTCAAACCCTCCAACATCCTGTTCAGGAAGGTGCACGAGCTGGCGCTGATCGACTTCGGCATCGCCAAGCTGCTCGCCCAGGACGCGGACGCCCAGACCAGCCCGTTCACCATGAAGGGCACCCCGTATTACATGAGCCCCGAGCACATCAAGGGTCTGAAGCTCGATCCACGCACCGATCTCTACAGCCTCGGGATCATCCTCTTCGAGATGCTCACCGGCGAGC
>JAGRHX010000825.1 GCA_020444775.1 Gammaproteobacteria bacterium | reverse complement strand
AGGGCCATCCATGTCAGGGCCATCCCTGTCAGGGCCATCCCGGTATCCTGCGGGTCAGGGCCGATGCGGCGCGAGTGCGAGCGGGGTGGCCGAGGCGCGGCGCTGGCGTTGACCAGTCAAGTCGCGGCACCCTATATTCACCTGTTGAACTCCAGTTGAACACCGATAGAACCCGGTCGACGCATCGTCGCTCGCGTGCAGCCGCTCAGCACAGCGTGGCAGGGCACGGTCGCGGAGATCTGAACGGGCACCGGGGAAGCTACCGCGACGGGTCGCCTGCGGTGGACCACGAAACCGGACCGTCGCGGCGCATGACTACGGCCCCCGGGTCCGGGCCTTACCGGTGCCCAGCCTGAGCGGCCGGCCGAGTCGCTGTTCGTCTCGGGTCGGCCGAGTCAGCGCACAGGGTGGAAGCCCCGCACGGGTCGTACAGGGTCGAGGTGAGATGCAAGGTAACGGATTGGCAGAGGCACGCACGGCTATGGCCACAGAATCGCGCACCGGCGCCAGCCCCGATGGCAGCGTCAGCGCAACGCCCAACCGAACCCCCGGCGCCGAGTCGCTACCGGGCGTGCGGTCGGTGGAACAACGCATCGAGCAGCTGCTCGAGTATGTGGAGCAGCTTCGCGAGGAGAATCGCGCGCTGCGCGACCAGCAGTCGAATCTGATGACGGAGCGGGCAGCCTTGATCGAAAAGAGCGAGCTGGCCCGATCACGGGTTGAGGCGATGATCGCCCGGCTCAAGGCCATGGAGGTGGCCTCATGAGTGAGAGCAGCATCGCGGTGACCATCCAGGTGCTGGACAAGGAGTACATGGTCTCCTGTCCACCGGAGGAGAAGGATGCCTTGCTCGCCTCCGCACGGGCCCTGGATGCGCGTATGCGTCAGGTGCGCGAGGCAGGCAAGGTCCTCGGCACCGAACGCGTCGCGGTGATGACAGCGCTCAACCTCATCCACGAGAGCAAGCTTCGCGAACAGGAGCACTCCCGGCTGCTGGCCGGTATCGATCGCGAGATGGAACGGCTGTCTGCGAAAATCGTGACGGCCGTCAGTCGACGCGCTGGCGATCGCGAGATAGACTGATTCGCAGACGTTCTCTGGAGTGCTCGACAGCTCACCCATATTCTCTTGAGCCTAATTTCGTACCCAAGGAAGCGAACCATCGGTTCTGTTGTGCAAGACCGCCTGCGAAGCGGGAAGCCTGATGGGCCGCCAGCCAGCTTCCGACTTGAACCGAACTGGTTCAAGGGTAACGGTGCGCACCGACACAACCGGAGAGCGTCTACTCCCTCCTCTCCGCCTCTCCCAGCAACGCTCTTTCCATCCAACCGCTCATCGCCGGCGTGGCGCGTCCGACCCCGCGCCCTTCGCGATGTCGGCTGCGCCAGTCGTTGCCCCAATCGTGGCGAGTGGCACCATCGGGCATGCCCGGTCATGACGCGCAATCCGCCCACTCGAGGCTCGGCGTAATCCAGCAGGACCGCCGGCACGACGATATCCAGTCAGAGGTCCCAGGAGGAGAACCAGCCCATGCGCTACTGGCTGATGAAATCCGAACCGTCCGAATTCAGCATCGACGACCTGCAGGCACGACCAGACCAGACCGAACCATGGGACGGCGTGCGCAACTACCAGGCGCGCAACATGATGCGTGATGAGATGAAGCGCGGCGATCGGGTCTTTTTCTATCACTCCAACTGCGAGGTACCGGGTATCGTCGGCATCGCCCGCATCGCTCGCGAAGCCTATCCCGACCCGACCGCTTTCGACCCGAACGACAAGCACTACGATCCGAAGAGTGACCCTGACGACCCACGCTGGCTGAT
>JAGRHX010000824.1 GCA_020444775.1 Gammaproteobacteria bacterium | reverse complement strand
CGGACTGCTGGGCGGACTGCTGGGCGGACTGCTGGGCGGACGGTTGGGCGAACGGGTGATGGGGGACAGACAGATCATGCGAATCACAACGCCTTCGAGCCTGCGCGGCGCTGCCGGCGTCTGCCTGGCGGGATTGCTGATGATGCTTCAAGCCAACGTCGCACAGGCGACGACGCTCCGGGTCATGCCGTCCAGCTACGACATGCCCAACGGCCACGGTACGGCCACCGGCGGCAGCTACGAGTACTGGGATCTGGCCTACGACGGTGATGGCGACACCGATGTAGACGGCGCGCCGCTGAGCGGCGGGCTCGGCGATTTGAGCGACGGCGTGGTCGCAAACGGGCACTGGGACACGGTCGAGAATGACGCCGGCAGCGGTCCCTATGTCGGCTGGGCCGATATCAATCCCGCCATCGTCTTCCATTTCGACGCGGCGGTGTCGCTCGCCCGGATACGGATTCATGTCGACGATGCTGACGGCAACGGTGGTGTGGCCCTGCCGCAATCGGTAGACGTGCTGAGCAACGATGCCTCCGCCACGCCCTTGCTGAGCACCTTCACCCTGCCCGACCCGCCCGAGAATCAGCCGTTCTTCGTCGAGCTCGACGTCGCCGCGCTCGGTATCTTCAGCGACGTGGTGGAGCTGCATCTGAACCGTAACGACCGCTGGGTATTCGCCAGCGAGTTCGAATTCTACGCCGATGCCAGCCCGGTGCCGGTTCCGGCGCTGGCCCCGGCGCTCGCACTGTTGCTGGCCGGTCTGTGCAGACGCGCCCGCGCCTCTGCACGGTCGTACCAGGACCGGTGATTCTAGGACTGGGCCGCCAGGATCGCCGCCATGATCTCGTCGCTGCGGGCGGCGTGCACCCAGCGCATGACCACCACCAGATCCAACGCCGGGTCCACCCAGACCAGATGCTGGCCGGCGCCCATCATGAAGCGCGAGCTCTCGGGCGCGCTCGCGTAGTGATGGCGATTGGTATTGAGCCACCACAAGAAGCCATAATCGGGCTTCAGCGCGCAGGGCGTCCACATCTGCTCTACCCACCCCTCGGGCAGCAACCTGCGGCCGGCCCACACGCCGTCGTTGGCGACCAGCCAGCCGACCCGGGCATGATCCTCGCTAGCGATGAACAGCCCACCACCCCAGTGCGCGCCACCCGGCACGCCCTGTAACAACCGCCCATCGATCTCGACTGCGGCGTTTCGATAGCCGTGCCAGGCCCAGCTTCGACTCGCACCGATCGGTTGCATGACGCGCTCGTCCAGAACCTCCGGCAGCGGACGCCGGAACAGCTGCATGAGGCTCAGGCTCAGTCGATTGACACGTACGTCGTTGTACTCCCAGTGGCTGCCCGGCCTGCCCAGGTCCCGATGCGTGCCCTTGCGCGAATTGTCCGCATCTACACCCACCTGCCGATTGCGGTCGACCAGATCGGGCTTGCTCCACAGCTCACCCTCCCATTCGCTGGTCTGCTGCAGCAGATGCCGCCAGCTGATCTCGCAATTCTGTGCCGATTCGAAACCATCGATGCGCGAATCATCGGCGAGCCGCTCGTCCAGCGAACCGATCAACCCATCGGCCACGGCCAGCCCGGCGACGATGGCCAGGTAGGACTTGGTCGCGCTGAAGGTCATCTCCACGCGTCGTGTATCGCCCCAGCTCGCCACGCAGTGGCCGCCACGAACGATCATGCCGTTGGGTCCGCCGCGGTCCAGCGTCGGTCCCAGCACCTCGTTCCAAGGTGCCGGCTCGTTGTTCGCCGGATCGGCATTCAGTGCGCTGCCCAGCTCCCGAGGCCAACGGGTCTCGGCCGACTCCGCCAGCGCTACCGCCGCGCGCAGACGCCTGGTATCGAAGCCGAAGGCCTCGGGCTCGGCGCCCGGCCATTGGCCAGCGGCGGGGAATCTTCGGTCGGACGGATTCTGGCTCATGAACGGCTCCAGCGTACACGGTGGGTTGCTTGTCGAGGCACGGACGATGCGCCCGCATCGTCACGGACCGTACGGCTGGCGCGGCATCCCGCCCCATCTCCACTGCGATGTCCACGACGATGCCCACGACATTGCCCCGCCCTTCGTTCGTCTCAACGGCTCGCGCGCAGACGCGGCGGGCTCTGCCAGTCGGTCTGATAGCCCTTGAACGGCGTGTCGATCCGCTGGATGTCGTGCATCACCTCGCTCAGCGGCAGTGGATCGGTATGCGGTGGGATGAACAGCGACAGGGAATCGACCAGCCCCGCGTAGCGCTGCTCCACGGCCGCCGCCAGCCGGTCGTGGGTCGCTACCGTTGCGAACAGCTCGAGCACATCGTCGGAGATCTGCGCCGCCATCTCCGACCAGCGCCCCTGCTTGGGGAAGTCTCGCAGCTTCAGACCCAGGTCTTCCATGCCGTGCACCGCCAGCACCGGCCAGTAGGCACGTGTCGAGCAGTAGAAGGCGATCCTGAAGCGGATGTATTCGCGCATCTTCGCGACCTGCGACTCGTCGGCGCCGGTGGCGATGAAGCTGCCGGCAACCACCTCGATATCGCCACGCGTCCTGCCCGCGTCCTTCAAACCGACCTCGAGCCGCGGCAGCGAGACCTGCCGCAGATAATCGCGGGTGCTGAAAGGATGCAGCCGCACGCCTTCGGCAACCTGTCCGGCGACCCGCAGCATGGCGGGGCCGACCGCTGACATGGCCACCGGAATCGGCGGCAGACCCAGCGGCTTGGGCGAGAAATTCGGCGTGGTCAGAGTCAGCGTGTAGTGCTCGCTGTGGTAGTCGAGCGGGGTCTGGGTCTCCCACGCCCGCCACACCGCGCGCACCGCGCCTATGTAATCGCGCATACGCGGCGCCGGTGGTGTCCACTCGATGCCGTAACGGCGCTCGTTGTGCCCCTTGACCTGCGACCCCAGGCCCAGATAGAAACGACCGTTGCTGGCCTTGTTCAGATCCCAGGCGGCATGCGCCATGATCGTCGGGCTGCGTGGAAAGGCGATCGCGACACCCGTGCCGAGCTGGATCCGACTGGTGGCCAGCGCCGCCACCGCGAGCGGTGGGAACGGACCATGAGCATTCTCCAGGGTGACCACACCGTCGAACCCTGCCCGCTCGCAATCCTGCGCGAACTGCCGGGCCTTGCCCAGGTCGTCATTCGGCAGATGGTAGATGATGCGCATGAATGGTCCTTCGCCTTCCGGCCGACACACAGGCCGCAGACTATATCATCCGGGCATGGCGGCACGACCCAGCGCCCCCGTGGCTCGCCCGCCCCCCTGAACCCACATCGGCAGGCCCTCATGACCCTCTATACCCACTACCGGCAAGAACGCGTCTATTTCGACGAAGCCTTCGATCAGGCGCTGTGCAAGGAAGCCGAACGTCTGGACAGCAGACGTGTCTTCCTGCTGGCCAGCACCTCGCTGGCCCACGACACCGATTTCATCGAGCGTCTGAAGCGCGCGTTGGGCAATCGCTTTGCCGGCTTCGTCACCGGCATGCCCGCGCACACGCCACGTGAAGCCGTGCTGGAGATGAGCCGTGCCGCGCGAGACGCGCGCGCCGATCTGATCGTCACCCTGGGCGGCGGATCGCTGACCGACGGCGCGAAGATGGTGCGCCTGTGCCTGGCGAACGCGATCGACGACCTGGACGGTTTCGAGCGCGTCAGGACCGTCACCGAGGCCGACGGGCGCAGCGTGCAGCCCGAGTTCAATTCACCGGACATCCCCCAGGTCACCATCCCGACCACCCTGTCGGGCGGCGAGTTCAACATCACCGCCGGCTGCACCGACAGCCGTCTGCAGGCCAAGCAGTCCTATCGCCACGAGCAGCTGATCCCGACCGCGGTGATCCTCGATCCCGCCGTGACCCTCAACACGCCGGCCTGGTTGTGGCTGTCCACCGGCATGCGCGCGGTCGACCATTGCGTGGAGACCATCTGCTCGAAGATGGCCAACTGGCAGGCCGACGGTGCCGCGCTCAACGGCTTGCGCCTGCTGTGCGAGGGGCTGCCACGCACCCGCCGCGATCCGAGCGATCTCCGCGCCCGACTACAGTGTCAGATCGGTGCCTGGCAGGCGATGGAGCACAATCAGTCCGGGGTGCGGATGGGCGCCAGCCACGGCATCGGTCACGTCCTGGGCGGGACCTGCAACGTGCCGCACGGGCACACCTCGTGTGTCATGCTGCCGGCCGCGCTGCGCTGGAATCTGTCGGTGAACGCCGAGCAGCAAGCGCGTGTCAGCGCCGCCATGGGGCGCCCGGGAGAGCCGGCCGCCGACGTGGTCGAGGCACTGGTTCGCGAGCTGGGTCAGCCCACACGGCTGTCCGAGGTGGGTGTGGATGCCTCGCAGTTCGAACGCATCGCCCAACATGCGATGCACGACCGTTACATCCACACCAATCCGCGTCCCATCACCTCACCGGCGCAGGTGCTGGAGATACTGGCGCTGGCCGCCTGAGCCCGGCCATGCCAATCGTGCTCAACGCGTATCGATGAGCAGCCGCGCCGCCAGCAGCACGAACAGTGTGCCGGCGGCGCGGTTGAGTATCCGCACCGCGCGTGGCGAGGCCGCGAGTCGCTGACCGATGCGACCGGCGAGCAGGCTCACCGAGCCGAAGACGATGATGGTGGCGAGGATGAACACCAGGCCGAGCAGCACCAGCTGAGCGGCCATGCTGCCCCGTTCCGGATCGGCGAACTGCGGCAGGAAGGCGAGAAAGAA
>JAGRHX010000823.1 GCA_020444775.1 Gammaproteobacteria bacterium | reverse complement strand
GGGTGATTGGCTTCGATTCAGACCCGGGCAAGGTCTCCAGACATCTGCGTGAGCATCGTCGCGTGGTCTATGCAGATGCCGAGGACAGCGGGCTGTGGCCGAGGCTGCGTATGGACAGTGTGCGTGCCGTACTGCTTGCGATGCCCGACGTCGAAGCCAAGGTGCTGGCCGCGGAACACCTGCGCGGTTGCGGTTATCGCGGCGTGATCACCGCGGTGAACGCGTTTCCCGAGGAGTGCGCGAAGATCGAGGCGGCAGGCGCAGATTGGACACACAACTTCTACGACGGTGCGGGTTCAGGCCTCGCCGAGCGGACCATGTTGCTGCTCGAGTCGGCGGCCGGGCAGGACGCGCCGACCGCCGATGACGCAAATGGCACCGGGTTGCGACATGCTTGAAGGCAGGCCGCCATCTCGCCCCACGGTAATACCGGGCGTGGGCCGCACTGAGGTCAGCGAGCTCAGTGTCCCGCCAGCGCGTAGACGCTGGTCGCCAGGGCAATGAACAGATGCAGCCAGGACCAGCGTAGATAGCGTCGACCCAGGCCCTGGGGATCCTCCGTGGCGAGCAGGAAGGGGCGTCCGTCGGCGGGCGCCTTGATGAGATTCAGCGCCGGTTGTCGGCTCAGCTGCTCGCGTCGCCGTTCCACCTCGTCGACTGCGGCGGCGCGGGCCTCGGCCCACTCGGTCTCGTTCAGACGGCCGTCTGCGTTCCGGTCGAAGCGCTGCAACAGGGATGCGGGATCTCGCTTCCATTCGCGTAGCAACTCGCGCACCTCCTCGGCCTCGTCCAGGTTCGCGTCGATGCGAACTGTCTGCAGCTCGCCCAGCACGTAGAGCGGGTCGCCCGGACGGATGTACTTGGCCATGTACCGATGCTCTCCGACGCTCCAGCGTCGCGCATGGCAGGCGAGCACTTCGGCGTGGTCCGGGTCGATGATGCAGACGCCGGTGGCGTCGCGTATCCAGAAAGTGTCCTCGGAGACCCGCACGCTTTGTTGCCGCCCCAGCGGGGTGTCCAGCCAGCCGTAGTTCTGCTCACTCGCGACGACCTGGAACCACACGCAGCCGGGCAGACCGGCGTACTGCAAGGGCGTCGCGCCGTCCATCAACTCGGCGACCCCGCAGAGCTCCACATAGCCTTGCGCCGCGCTGTGGATGCGGGCGGTGGGCGTGTCGAGCACCAGATGTGCGCGCCGATGCGTCAAGCGCCAGGCAATCACACTCGCGACCATCGCGATCGGCAGGCCGATGCTCGAGGGCAGGAAGACCAGCACCAGCAGGTAGCCGGCGGAGCAGGCAAAATTGACCCAGCCGGTCCTGGACAGGTGACCTGCCTGCAGGACCGTGGACAGGTCGGTTATCGCACGCAGTGCCATGCGTGATGTGCCGTCTGCCCGGTCAGATCTGGAACATCGTTCACGCCTGGAAAAGGGCGCCGACGTCGACATCGGCCTTTTCCGTCGCGTCGAACTGCAACAGCTGCGCATGCTGGAAGTTGAACAGACGTGCAATCAGCAGGTCCGGGAACTCCTCGATGCGGATGTTGTTGACGTTCACCGCTTCGTTGTAGAACTCGCGACGATCGGCAATCTGATTCTCCAGCCCGGAGATGCGCGCTTGCAGATGCTTGAAGTTCTGGTCGGCGCGGAGCTCTGGGTAATTCTCGACCAGCGCGAACAGGTTGCCCAGGCCCACCCGCAACGCACCCTCGGCGGCGCCCAGCGCCTTGAGATCGCCGGTCTGGCGTGCTTCGGACACGCGTCCGCGGGCATTGATCACCCGCTCGAGTGTCTGCTGCTCGTAGGCCATGTATTGCTTGCAGGTGGCGATGAGCTTGGGCAACTCGTCGTGGCGTTGCTTGAGCAACACGTCGATGTTGCTGAACGCCTTGGTGACGTTGTGCTTGAGATTGACCAGACGGTTGTAGATGCTCACCGCGTAGATAGCGAGCGCCGCAAGTCCGGCAAGCAGCACGTAGCCGAGAATATCCACCTGAGCGTGTTCCTCGATTGAGGCCCCGGGGCGGGAACCTGTGGGCCGAGCGGGTCAGGCAAGACCTGCTCTCGCTTCGCCGGCAGCATCGGCACGGCCGTCGGCCGGTTCGGGGCACAGCGCTCGGCTCGCCGCGAATCGCTTCAGCGGAGAATTTCGGCCACGTGACCAGGAGCTTGAATCTCTGTTCCCACCGGACCGGCGCACTCAAGAGTGACCGGAGGGGGACGATGCAGTGCATTGCCGTCACGCGGAATCCCGACCGAACTGTACATTCCCTGAACATTCACGTGTAACATGCGGATTTGCATTGAGTTGCCGGCTCTCGAGCAAGGCCGCGCCCGGGTCGGACCCTTGGCCGACCCGGGCGCGACCGTGAAAGCGTGGGTGTGCATGACGAGCGGCCGGGCGCTGAGTGGCCGGTTCATGTAATGGCGCTTTGTTGGAGATGGGGCCGCGCTTGGGGGCGTGGCGGAAATCGGTGTTCGCCGGGCATGGGCTCGGGACGTTCCGAACCGCACATGCGCCGGATAACGGGTACGGGTCGACAATCGAGTCGGTTGCTGGGGTTCAAGGCTGGCGATGGTTTCTGACGCGCGCGAGCAAGCACTGCCACCGGGCTCGGTGGTCGATAGCTTTCGTGTCCAGTCGGTGCTGGGCATCGGTGGCTTCGGCATCACCTATCGTGCCTACGACGAGCACCTTCACCGCTCGGTCGCCCTCAAGGAGTATTTCCCGAGTGGGTTGGCCGCACGTGGTGACGACAAGACCACCCTCGGACCAATCACCCAGAGCGATGCCGAGTCTTTCGAGTACGGGCTGTCCCGCTTTCTCGACGAAGCGCGCACCCTGGCCAAGTTCCAGCAGCCCAACATTGTTCGCGTCAATCGGTTTCTCGAAGCGAACAACACGGCCTACCTCGTCATGGACTACGAGGAAGGCAAGACCCTCGATCAGGTCATCAAGCAATACGGTCAGCTCACCGAGCGCCAGGCGCTGGCGGTCAGCGTGCACCTGTTGCGCGGTTTGCGTGAGGTGCATGAAAAGAAGTTCCTGCACCGAGATATCAAACCCGCAAACATCCTGATCCGGCGCAGCGGACCGCCGGTGCTACTCGACTTCGGCGCCGCAAGACAGGCCCTGGAGGAGCGCGCCGGAGGCCGCACGGTGATGCTCACACCGGGCTACGCGCCGTTGGAGCAGTACGATTCGCAGGAGCCTCAGGGCCCGTATACCGACCTGTATGCGTTGGGTGCGACGGTGCTCCATGCGCTGTGTGGTCGAGCGCCGCCGCCAGCAACGCGGCGAGTGGTCGCGCTGCAGGCCGGTGATTCGGATCCGCTGGACACCGCGATGGCGCAGCTTGCCGAGAGCATCGATCAGAATTTCTTCGACACGCTGTATTGGATGTTGCGTCTGCCGCCGTCCGAGCGCCCGCAGACGGCCCTGGAGCTGCTCGACATCCTCGCGCCGGTGCGTGAGACCACCGCGCGCGGCATCCCCGCAGCGAGTCAGGCCGTCGCGCCGCAAGCAGCCCGGCCGATGGTCGCACCGACCCTGCACACGCTGCGGCCGTCGTCCGCGCATCCGGCCCCATCCGGCGTGAATCAGGCCACGGCCGTCCCTGCGCGGCAGACCATGGCGCCAGCGCCCGGCATGCCCCATGAGCCCGGCATGCCTCATGGCACGGCTGGCGTCGGTACCGTTGCGCCGGCCGAGAGTCAGGCGGCGGAGGCTGTGACGGCCAGCTCCAACACCGGTGTGCCGGTGGACGAGGCCCTGCTCGAACGTGCCCAGGCGGCGCTGGCCGAGCACCTGGGGCCCATCGCCCGGGTGCTGGTGCGTCGGGCCGCGCAGAACAGCATCGACAAGAAGACCCTGATCGCCGCGCTCGCCGCCGAGCTGGACGACGACAACGAGAAACGTCAGTTCCTGAATGCCATGCGTTGAGAGTACCCGGCCGCCGTAGCCGTGTCCGAGTGCGGCAACCCGATGGGCTCGGCTTGCTCGAGCGCTGATGGCCATTCATCCCGGTTCACCGAGGCCGCGCAGATCGGTCTCCGCCAACGTCCACCCATCGTCCGCCCGCGCCGCTGAATGAGGAAGCGACAACAATGAAGCTCACGGCGAAATTCAACCTCGTGCTGGTCCTGGTGCTGAGTCTGGGGCTGGTGGTCACCGGCGTGCTCTCCTATCGAATCCTGAGGAAGAACGCCGAGCGGGAGGTGTTGCAGACCGCCGGTCTGATGATGGAAGCGGCACTGGCGATGCGCAGCTACACGGTTGCCGAGATCCGGCCGCTGCTGCTGCCACTGATGGTCGACGAGTTCCATCCGCAGACGGTGCCGGCCTACGCCGCGACCCAGGCTTTCGACAAGCTACGCGAGCAACACAACGACTACACCTACAAGGAAGCGACCCTCAATCCGACCAATCCACGCGACCGCGCGACCGATTGGGAGACCGACATCATCCAGGAGTTCCGCAATTTCGGCGGTCGTGACTCGCTGACCGGTGTGCGCGATACGCCGACCGGCCAAAGTCTGTACATGGCGCGTCCGATCAAGATCTCCAACGGCGCCTGCCTGGCATGTCATAGCACGCCGGAAGCAGCGCCGGCGCCGATGATTGCCAAGTACGGTCGTAACAACGGCTTTGGCTGGCAGCTGAACGAGATCGTCGGCGCGCAGATCGTATCGGTACCCATGTCGCTGCCGCTCGAGCATGCCCGTCAGGCCTTCCTGACCTTCATGGGTGCGCTCGTCGGTGTGTTCATGGTGATCATCATCGTGCTCAACGTGATGCTCAGCCGTATCATCATCCGGCCAATCACCCGCATGGCGGCAACCGCCGACGAGGTCAGCAAGGGCAACTTCGCGGTCGCGGAGTTCCAGTCCGACGGAGCCGACGAGGTGTCGACGCTGGGCACGTCCTTCAACCGCATGCGGCGCAGTCTCGAGCGGGCCATCGGCATGCTCGAATGAGACCGGGCGTGGGTGGCGCCCTGATCGTGGTGGTCAACGGCGCGAAATCACAGTGCAATTGGAATGAAGCGGGGATCCGACGCGATCCCGAGGGGAGGAGCCGGCGTGCCGTACGTATCGACTGATGACGATGTGAAGCTCTACTACGAGGAGGCCGGCGCCGGAGAGCCGCTGGTCTTCGTGCATGAATTCGCCGGGGACCATCGAAGCTGGGAGCCGCAGCTACGCCACTTCTCGCGACGTTTTCGCACCATCGCCTACAACGCGCGCGGCTATCCGCCCTCCGACGTGCCTGCCGAGGCCGAGCGCTACTCGCAGGATCGCGCGCGGCTCGATCTGCTCGCCGTCCTTGACGGTCTGAAGATCCAGCGAGCGCATGTCTGCGGGCTGTCGATGGGCGGATTCGCAACCCTGCACTTTGGCCTGCACCATCCCGACCGGGCATTGTCACTGGTCGTCGCGGGCTGCGGCTATGGGGCCGAGCCAGACCGACGCGAGCAGTTCCAGGCGGAAGCGGAGGCCACCGCCCGGTTGGTCGAGAAGGGTTCGGCGGAGGACTTCACCAATGCCTACTCGCTGGGCCCGACCCGTGTCCAGTTCCAGAATCAGGACCCCCGGGGCTGGGCGGAATTTCGCCAGCAGCTGTCCGAGCATTCCTTGTTGGGGGCGGCCAACACGCTACGCGGCGTGCAGAAGAGCCGCCCGTCCCTGTACGAACTGGAAGCCGGGCTTCGTGAGATTCGCGTGCCGACCCTTGTCATCACGGGCGACGAGGACGACCCGTGCCTGCTGCCGAACGTCTTCCTGAAGCGGGTGATTCCGTCGTCCGCTCTGGTCGTGCTGCCGAACGCCGGTCATACCATCAATCTGGAGGCGGTGGCCGCTTTCAACACGGCGGTCGAGCAGTTCCTGACCCAGGTACAGAGCGGCCGCTGGCCGATGCGAGACCCTCGTTCCACCACCGGTTCGATCCTGGGCCTGAGCGGATCCTCCTAGTCGAGCCGTTCCGCACACGCGCGTGCCATTCTCGTAGCAGCGCCCACGGGGGGGTAGCTGGCTGGCCGCGCACCGACAAGTAGCGCGCCATCACGCCCGATCGCAAGACTTCATCGATTGTCGATTCGCTCATGAGCAGTCCGGACAAGCCATGCTCGCCACGACCGGCCGAACGACCTGCCGATGGCCCGGAGCAGTCGGGTCCACCGCCGGTGACCAGCGCCGCGTCCCGGGGCGCCGACCAGGACGGCGGTGACGCGCAGCGTACCGGCCAGGGCTTGCGAGGCCTCTGCGAAGCACCCTGGTTCATCGCCCTACGTTGGTTGCTGTTGATTCCCGGCAGCCTGCTGGCCGGAATCGCCACCGCGATGTTCGTCTCCTTGCCTGTCAAGGTGCTGTGCGGGGTGCTGCAAACGCCGGAGTCGATGAGCGCCGTGTCGACCGCCGTGGTGTCCAGTGCCGGCTTTGCTTTTGCACTCGTCTACGTTGGGGCACGCACCGCGCCTTCAGCCGCGCAACGGGTGGCGAATCTGCTGCTGGTCCTGATGTGTGTCGCCGCCGTGATCGCCGGGCTGAACGCCCATGCGAGCGATTCGGCGCCGCGCATCGCGGCCTCGATCGCGCTGGCGCTGGGAGCGCTCGCGGCGCGATTGCGACTACGCCTGGGACGGCTTCGCCAGTCGGATGCGACGGACCCGGGAGCGAGAACGTGATCGGAGCGGGTGAGGCTCGCGAAGGCCCCCGGGATGAAGGCAAGAAACGCAATGCCGTATCGGATCGGATCGAAGGGTAACGGGTAGGGGGAGCAGGCCTTGGAAGAGAACGGGCCGTGGAGGCCGTCGACGCTGGCACCGCTGGAACGATTCGAAGCGGTGGTGCAGACATCTTGGTGTGATTTCAACGGCCACATGAACATGGCCTACTACGTGCTGGCCTTCGACAACGCGACCGATGTGTTCTTCGACCATTTGGGTTTGACCCAGGCGTTTCGTCGCGCGAACCGTGCCTCCACCTTTGCCGCCGAAACCCATGTCGTGTACAAGCGCGAGGTCCACGATGGTGACCGGCTGCTCATCACGACACAGTTGCTGGATTTCGACCCGAAGCGAATCCACTTCTTTCACCGCATGTATCACGCGGACGGCAGCTATCTGGCTGCCGTCTCGGAGACGCTCAGCCTGTACATGGATATGCAGACGCGCCGGGTGGGCAGGATGCCAGCACCATTGGTCGAGCATATCGATTCGGTGATGCGCGCACACGCCGACCTGGCTTTGCCCGAGGATACGGGACGGGTCATGCGCGTGCCCGACGCATCCTCGCGCCGTGCCCTGTTCGTCTGAGCGAGCGATAGTCGGGTAATGAAGCGCTGCTCGACGAGTCTTTGAGTGGTATGCCCGGAGCGAGGTCGCTTGTGGTGCGTTCAGCTGCCGCGACGAGTAGTGGCCGAACGCTCGCCCCGTGCCACCAGGTAATGATCGACGAAGGCGCTGAGATCGTCGTGTACCTCGAGATCCGTCAAGGCCCGCGCCGCTTCCAGGTTGGCCTCGCCCTGGCCGCTCCTGACCAATACAGGATGTACGCCGGCGGCCAGCGCGGCCTGCACGTCGCTGGCCTTGTCGCCGACGAAGGTGACCGAATCCGGATTGATATGCATCCGCTCCATGACGCTCGTGAGCATGCCCGGCTCGGGCTTCCTGCAGCCGCAGCCATCTTTCGCCGAGTGCGGACAGAAGACGATTGCGTCGATATGTCCGCCAATCTCGCTGACCATCCTATGTAGCTTGCCGTGGATGGCGTTCAACGACTCGACGCTGAACAGGCGTCGTTTGATGCCGGGTTGGTTGGTGGCGACCACTATCCTGACGCCCGCCTGGTGGAGTCGGGCGATGGCCTCCAGGCTGCCGCGGATCGGCACCCACTCGTCGGCGCTGCGAATATGGTTCGGTGAGTCCTCGTTGATGACTCCGTCGCGATCCAGGATCACCAGCTGCATCTTCAGCGACCTCCGCGAAGCGATTCTGACGGCGTGGGTTCACTCTGGCTCGGCTCCGCCACATGTAGCGTACCGGCCCGCTGCTCGACGAGCGCCCGCGCGCCGGTCCGATAGCCGGTGGTTCTGCAGCGCCGACCGGTGGTACTGCACCCGGCATGGCGGCCGTCGGCGAATGGGCGATGGGTGCGGGACCAAGACCTTGGTACCATAGTCTATTTGAATCCGAGGAGTCGCACCGATGGCAGGCACGATTCAGGGCTTCGCACCTCGAAAGTCCATCGAACAGGTGGAGGAAGGCGACGAGCTCGCCCCCAAGTTCGACGAGCATGGTCTGTTGCCCGTGGTCACCACCGACTACTACAGCGGTGAGTTGCTGATGCACGGCTACATGAACGCGCAAGCGCTACGCCTGACAATCGAGACCGGCGAGGCGCATTACTACAGCCGCAGTCGTCAGACGCTCTGGCACAAGGGCGCCACCAGCGGTTTCGTCCAGCACGTCAAGGAGATGTACGTGGACGATGACCAGGATACCGTCTGGTTGCGGGTCAGCGTGGATGGTGGCGCGAGCTGTCATGTCGGGTATCGATCGTGCTTCTATCGATTGATCCCCACAGGTCAGGGGGCCTTGCCCGAGTCCGTGGTGAAGCTGTATTTCACCGAGACCGAGCGAGTCTTCGATCCTCAAGAGGTCTACGGTGATGCGCCGAATCCGACCAAGCTCTGAGCCCGGTCGCGCTGCCAGGGGACGTCCGGCATGAGTCTGGAGCTGCACAACTCACTGACGCGGCGCAAGGAGCGCTTCGAGCCCGGCGATCCGACACGGGTAACCATGTACGTGTGTGGTCCGACCGTGTACAGCCACCCGCATATCGGCAACGCGCGTCCGGCTGTCGTCTTCGACGTGCTGTTCCGCTTGTTGTCGCGGCGTTACCCCAACGTCGTCTACGCACGCAACATCACGGATGTGGACGACAAGATCAACAAGGCGGCACTGGAGCGCCAGGTGGACATCTCGGTGGTCACCGAGGAGTTCATCGATATCTATCATCAAGACATGAGCGCGCTCGGGGTCTTGGCGCCCACCGTAGAACCGCGCGCGACACGGCATATTGCCCAGATGATCGCGATGATCGAGCGTCTGATCCAGACCGGGCACGCGTATGCGGCGGACGGGCACGTGCTGTTCGAGGTCGGCACCTTCGCCGGATATGGTGCACTGTCGGGACGCGACCGCCGCGAGATGATTGCCGGTGCACGAGTGGAGGTCGCGCCCTACAAGCGGGATCCCGCGGATTTCGTGCTCTGGAAACCATCCACATCGGATCAGCCTGGTTGGGACAGTCCGTGGGGGCGTGGTCGGCCGGGTTGGCATCTGGAATGCAGCGCGATGAGCGAGGAGCATCTAGGTCAGACCATCGACATCCACGGTGGGGGAACGGATCTGCAGTTTCCGCATCACGAGAACGAGCTGGCGCAAAGTACCTGCGCGCATGATGGGCGTCTGTTCGTGCGCTACTGGCTGCACAACGGATTCGTCAACGTCGACAGTGAGAAGATGTCGAAATCGATCGGCAACGTGCTGTTGGTCAAGGACCTGCTCGAGCAGGCTCCGGGTGAGGCGGTCCGTCTGGCTTTGCTGAGCACCCACTATCGCAAGCCCTTGGATTGGACCGATACGACCCTCAGCAATGCCCAGCGGCTGCTGAACCGTCTGTATCAGGCATTGGAGGGGGGGGACGTCGAGTCCAGCGACACGGGCGAGCGCGCGCCGGTGCCCGAGGCGGTGGAGGCTGCGCTCGATGATGATCTGAACACGCCTCTGGCGATCAAGTGTCTGCGTGATCTCTCCCAGGCGGTCGCGGCCAGCGAGGGCGAGGCCGAGCGGCGTGCGGCGCAGGCCCGGCTACGAGCGGCCGGCGAGGCGCTTGGGCTGCTCCAGTCCAGCCATGCGGCGTGGCAACAGGCGCGTCAGGGCCAGGCCGATGACAGCGCTGACGTCGAGGCCTTGATCGAGGCTCGCGCCGAGGCGCGCAAGGCACGTGATTTCGCCAGGGCCGATGGGATTCGGGACCAATTGCTGGCGCGCGGAATCGCGCTGGAGGACGGACCGGCAGGCACCACATGGCGGCGCGCGGATTGAGCGTGGTTCACCGTCGCGGCGCATCCCGAGCAGTGACGGATGCACCGCGGTGGCGCAACGGTTGGCGGCTCTGTGGACGCTTGCTGGCCTTGCCGGTGCTGTTCCTGATTGCGGCCTACAGGCTGTTGGTCTCACCGCTTCTGGGGCCTCGCTGCCGGTTCGTGCCCTCGTGCTCGGAATACGCGAGCGAGGCGATCCGCACCCACGGCTTGCTTCGTGGTGGGTGGCTGGGCTTGCGGCGTATCACCCGCTGTCATCCCTGGGGCGGACATGGTTTCGACCCGGTTCCCGGGCGCGCCGATCGCGCGGCCGCGAGCATGGATGAGCCGTCCTCATGATGCGTTGGATGCTGCGTCGTCGCGGTGCGCTTGCCGGAGGCGCCTTGCTGGGCTGCGTGTCGATCGCGTCTTTGGCCCAGCCGCCGATCGGTGCCGTCTCGCCCGGCCCGCTGCCGGAGACGCCTTTCAAGGGCGTGTTGGATTTCACCCTGCGTAAGGTGGTCGGAGATGAGTCCGGGCCCACGCTGCTGGTGATTGGTGGTATCCAGGGTGACGAGCCTGGTGGCTTCAACGCCGCCTCGCTGTTGCTGACCCACTACACGGTTGCACGAGGTCAGCTCTGGGTGGTGCCAAATCTCAACTTCCCGAGCATCCTGCAGCGCTCACGCGGCGTGCACGGCGACATGAACAGGAAGTTCCCGCTACCAGCGCGCGACGATCCCGACTTCGACCGGGTCGAACGGATCAAGCGGATCATCACGGCGCCGGAAGTGAGCTATGTGTTCAATCTGCACGACGGCAGCGGTTTCTTCCGACCTCGTTTCATCGATCGCATGCGCTCCCCGGCGCGCTGGGGACAGAGCATCATCATCGATCAACGCGAGCTGCGCACGACCTATAGAGGCGATCTGGGTGGACTCGCGGATTCGGTCGCCGCGTCTGTCAACGAGGTGTTGATGGAACCAGCGCATCGATTGCACGTGAAGAATACTCGGACCCGCGAAGGCGATATGGAGATGGCGAAGACCTTGACCTTCTTCGCCATCAACAACGGCAAGCCGGCTGTCGGTCTGGAGGCCAGTAAATCGCTCGGGACCTCGCTGCGGGTCTACTACCATCTGCGTATGCTCGAGGCCTACATGCACCGCCTGGGACTGCAATTCTCCCGGCACTTCGAGCTGGCACCGGAGCATATCTCACGCGTGCTGGACAGTAACGTGCGAGTTGCTTTCTATGATCGCAGACTGTTGCTGGACATGGGCAAGGCTCGCACCGCGTTGCGCTACGTTCCGCTGGAGCGTGATCGGGATCTCGAGTACGAGGCCAGCAGCCCGCTGATCGCAGTGCTGCCCGAACCCAACGGTCTGCGTGTGCGTTACGGCAATCGCTCGGTCACACAGCTTTATCCACAGTATATGGAGTATGACCGCAAGCTGGGAGCGATCAGCCTCGAGGTGGACGGGGTCGATCGGCTGGTGCCGTTCGGCTCGATCGTCGAGGTGAAGCGTAGCTTTCGCGTGCTCGGCCAGAACGATTACCGCGTCAACGTCATCGGTTTTCGCGCCGCTGGCAGGATCGACGAGTCCGGTCTGCTCATCAGTCAACGCGACATCGAGCCACAATTCTCCATCGACGTGGATGGCCATATGTATCGAATCGAAGTCTACCGCGACAAGAAGTTTGCCGGCATGCTGATTGTTCACTTCGACCACCACGAGACCGTTTCTCAAACCGAGCCGGAGCGCCCCAGAACGTGAATCAGACCCAAGACTGGACACCGGACAGCTGGAGACGGTATCCCGCTCAGCAGATGCCCGACTACCCGGATACACAACGACTAGGGGAGGTGGAAACGCAGCTACGCAGCTATCCGCCGCTGGTCTTCGCCGGTGAAGCCCGCCGATTGAAATCGCAGCTGGCCCAGGTTGCACTGGGGCGGGCATTCCTGCTTCAGGGCGGTGACTGCGCGGAGAGTTTTGCCGAGTTCCACCCCAACAACATCCGCGACACTTTCAGGGTGCTGCTCCAGATGGCCGTTGTCCTGACCTATGGAGCGGCCTGTCCGGTGGTGAAGGTCAGTCGGCTTGCCGGACAATTTGCCAAGCCACGCTCGGAGCCGACAGAGACGATTTCCGGTAAGACCCTGGCATCGTATCGAGGCGATATAATAAACGGGATGGAGTTCGACGAAGCCAGCCGGATTCCGGACCCGGGCAGAATGGAACGTGCCTACAGTCAGTCCGCTGCGACCTTGAACCTGCTACGGGCGTTCGCGCAGGGCGGCTATGCCGACCTGCATGAGGTGAATCGCTGGAACATGGACTTCGTCGCCGACAGCCCTCAGGGTGAGCGCTACAGCGAACTGGCCGACCGCATCACCGACGCCTTGTCATTCATGGAGGCGTGTGGGATCAACAGCGCGACCACACCCGCGATTGCCCAGACCGACTTCTACACCTCGCATGAGGCGCTGCTGCTCGGCTACGAGGAAGCGTTGACTCGGGTCGATTCCGTCAGCGGCGACTGGTATGACACCTCTGCGCATCTGCTCTGGCTGGGTGAGCGTACCCGCCAGCCGGATGGCGCACACGTCGAGTACCTGCGTGGTATCGGCAATCCGCTCGGCGTGAAGATCGGACCGGGCGCGAGCGGTGACGAGCTGTTGCAGCTGGTCGATCTGCTCAACCCCGACAATGAACCGGGTCGCCTGTGCGTGATCACCCGCATGGGTGCGGATGTGGTTGGTGAGCGCTTGCCGGCCCTGGTTCGACACGTTGAGCGAGAAGGCCGTCATGTGGTCTGGTCTTGTGATCCGATGCACGCCAATACGACCAAGCTGGCAAGCGGTTACAAGACCCGTGACTTCGACCGGATCCTCCGCGAGGTCGAGACCTTCTTCAGTGTGCATCTCGCGGAGGGCACACATGCCGGTGGGGTCCACGTCGAGATGACTGGCCGCAACGTGACCGAATGCACCGGTGGCGCCCAGGCCATCAGCGAACACGATCTCGCCGATCGCTATCACACTCAATGCGATCCGCGTTTGAACGCCAGTCAGAGCCTGGAGCTGGCGTTCCGAATCGGCGATATGCTGCGAAAGGCACGTCGAGCACCCGAGGGAGCTGGCCAGCATGGCACTTGACAAGAAATTCCTGGAAATCCTCGTCTGCCCGGTCACCAAGGCGCCGCTCAAGGAGCTCAGTGCCGATCGCCTGGCAACCCTGAACCGTCTGATCGCGCAGGGAGATATCGACTATAGGGACGGAACGCCGGTCAAGGAGCCGTTGAGCGCGGCGCTCATCACGGCCGATGGTCGGACGGTGTATCGCATCGACGACGATATACCCATTCTGCTGGAGGACTCGGGCATCGCCGCCCATCAGGTTCCTGGCTGGTGAGCGTCACCTGAACGCACGATGGCTGGCGGAGCCCTGCCGCGCCAGGCGTTGTCGCGGCAGGGCTTTGTGGGATCAGGTGGCGCGGCGTGCGGCGCTTGCGGCAGCGAGCTTACGCAGCAATGCCTCGCTGTCCTGCCAACCCAGGCAACCATCCGTGATGCTCTGCCCGTAGACCAGCGGCTGTCCGGCGACCACGTCCTGTCGGCCCGCTTCGATGTGGCTTTCGACCATCACACCGAAAATCTCATCACCGCCTCGTCGCAGCTGAGCGCAAATGTCGTCGCACACGACCATTTGTCTTTGCGGCTGCTTGCTGCTGTTGGCGTGGCTGAAATCGACCATGACCTTTGGCTCAAGGGAGGCCTTTGAGAGTTGCTCACAGGCTTCGGCCACACTTCGGGCATCGTAGTTCGGCTCGGTGCCACCGCGTAGGATGATGTGGGTGTCCTCGTTGCCCGTCGTCTGGAAGATGGCGGATCGGGCATCCTGGGTCAGTGCAAGAAAGGCATGTGGATGGCGTGCCGCGCGCACCGCATCCACGGCGATCTGCACAGTGCCATCGGTACCGTTCTTGAAGCCGATCGGACAGGACAGGCCGGATGCGAGCTCGCGATGAATCTGGCTCTCGGTGGTGCGAGCGCCGATTACACCCCAGCTGACCAGGTCAGCGAAGTACTGAGGCGTGACCACATCGAGGAATTCGGTACCCGCCGGCATGCCCGAGTCGTGAAGCGACAGCAACAGCTCGCGCGCCACACGCAGGCCCTTGTTGATGTTGTAGGAGCCGTCCAGATCCGGATCGTTGATAAGACCCTTCCAGCCGACCGTGGTGCGCGGCTTCTCGAA
>JAGRHX010000822.1 GCA_020444775.1 Gammaproteobacteria bacterium | reverse complement strand
AGGTGCTGCACAAGTGCACCTCGGTCCGCCATGCCATCAAGGCGCAGAGCCTCGGCGTGGACGGCATCAGCATTGACGGATTCGAGTGCGCAGGGCACCCGGGTGAGGACGACATTCCCGGCCTGGTGCTGATTCCGGCCGCCGCCGAGCAGATCGAGATCCCGATGATCGCCTCCGGCGGATTCGGCGACGCCCGCGGCCTGGTGGCTGCGTTGGCGCTGGGTGCCGACGGCATCAACATGGGTACCCGATTCATGTGCACCGTCGAGTCGCCGATCCATCAGAACATCAAGCAGGCGATCGTCGACGGCAACGAACTCGGCACCGAACTGATCTTCCGGAGCCTGCACAACACCGCCCGGGTAGCAAGCAACGCGGTGTCTCGCGAGGTGGTGGAGGTTCTCAAGAACGGTGGACAGTTCGGCGACATCATGGGGCTGGTGGCCGGCTCGCGCGGACGGCGGGTGTTCGAGGAGGGCGACGTCGATGCCGGCATCTGGACCGTCGGCACCGTGATGGGCCTGATCCATGACATCCCCACCTGCGAGGAGCTTGTCAGCCGCATCGCCGACGGAGCCGAGGAGATCATCACCGGGCGGCTCGCCGGGATGGTCACGGCCGCCGTGACCGTGTAACGCAATTACGGCGTAGAAACAACAGTGCCCGCCTGGATTCCAGGCGGGCACTCTGTTGGGGTCAACACGTGGATCGGCGACGCGGTGTTACCCGACGTCTGCCGTCACGGCATCGGTCAGCTGGCGTTGGCCAGCGGCGGCATATCCTCGAACTGCTCGGAGGTGTCACCCTCCACGAGGACGTCGCCGTGGTAAAGCGCGTCGAAGTCGACTTTGATGACGTCTGCGCTGGTGTCGTCGATCCACATACTGATGATCGTATGGGTCACCTTTAAGGAATCTTTGAGTCACGTTTCGGAATATGGTGGCAATATCTCGCGTGGGCTAAGTTAGCTGGCAGCACAACAGGTCGGTAGGTGTGTTGCAGAAAATAGCCCGGTTAGCTCTCCGCTTCCCTCGACGCGTCCTAATGGCCGCCGCATTGCTGACCGTGCTCGCGGCCATCGTGGGCATTCCGGTGGCAAGCCACCTCTCAGCCGGCGGATTCCAGGATCCGGGGTCGGAGTCCGCCCAGGCTGCCCGGATTCTCAGCAAGAAGTTCAACCAAAGTGACCAACAGCTGCTGATAACCGTGACCGACCCGGGCGGGGCCGCCGAAGGTCCGGCGCGCGACATCGGGATCGGTATCGTCGGCAGGCTGACCGCCTCACCGAACGTCCTGAGCGTCACCTCGCCCTGGACTTCGCCACCGTCGGCGGCCGCGGAATTGCTCAGCACCGATGGCAGCACGGCGTTGATCGTCGCGACTCTGGCCGGCGGTGAGGACAAAGCGCAGGAGTACGCCGTCGCGCTGTCCGCACCGGTGGTCGGCGTCCGCGACGGGGTCACGGTCAGGGCCGGCGGCATTGCGATGATCTACCACCAGATCAACACCCAGACCATGAGCGACCTGCTGCTCATGGAGTCGATCGCGGTACCGCTGAGCTTTCTGGTTCTGGTGTGGGTGTTCGGCGGCTTGATCGCGGCCGCGCTGCCGATGGCGGTTGGCCTCATGTCGATTCTGGGCACGATGGCGGTGCTACGGCTCATCACCGGTTTCACCGAGGTGTCGATCTTCGCGCTCAACATCGCCACCGCCCTCGGCCTGGCGCTGGCCATCGACTACACGCTCCTGATCGTCAGCCGCTACCGGGACGAACTCGGGGCCGGCGCCGCCCGGGACGCTGCCCTGGTACGTACGATGTGCACCGCCGGACGGACCGTTCTGTTCTCTGCGGTCACGGTGGCGCTGTCGCTGTCGGCGCTGTTGCTCTTCCCGATGTACTTCCTGAGGTCTTTCGCCTATGCCGGCATCGCCACGGTGGCCTTCGCCGCCACTGCGGCGGTGATCGTCACTCCGGCGGCGATGGTCGTGCTCGGGGATCGGCTGGACGCTCTGGACATCCGACGGCCGGTGCGTCGCATGCTCAGACGCCCGGAACCGTCGGCCAGACCTGTGGAGCAGCAGTTCTGGTATCGGTCGACGACATTCGTCATGCGCCGCGCGCTTCCGGTCGGCCTGGCCATCATCGTGTTGCTGGTGCTGCTCGGCTTACCGTTCCTGGGGGCGAAGTTCGGCAATCCGGATGACCGGGTGCTACCCAGAACCGCGTCGGCCCATCAGGTCGGCGACCAACTGCGCAACGACTTCAGCAGCGACCTCAATACCGGGGTCAGCATCGTCGTCCCGGAGTTTGGTGACGCCACCGGCGGTACCGGTGCGGCCGAATTGGACCGTTATGCGGTCGAGCTGTCTCGGATCGCCGACGTCACTCTGGTGTCAGCGCCGGGCGGCACCTATGTGCAGGGCTCCAGGGTCGGCCCGCCGTCGGCGCCGACCGGAGTTGGCGACGGCAGTGCTTTCCTGACGGTTCGCACCTCCGCGCCGTTGTACTCGGCGGCTTCGCAAACCCAGCTCGAGGCATTGCACGCCGTGCCCGGACCTGGCGGGAGGGAGGTGCTGATCGGTGGGGTCGCGCAGATCGCCGATGACATCGTCCACGCAGTCACCTCTCGGATGCCGTTGGTGCTGGTGCTGATCGGGGTGATCACCTTCGTGCTGCTCTTCCTGCTCACCGGCAGCCTTGTGCTGCCGCTGAAAGCGTTGGTGCTCAACGTGTTATCTCTCTCGGCCGCTTTCGGCGCCCTGGTCTGGATTTTTCAGGACGGGCATCTGGGCGCACTGGGCACCACCTCCACGGGCACCCTCGAGGCCAACATCCCCGTATTGATGTTCTGTGTGGCCTTCGGGCTGTCGATGGACTACG
>JAGRHX010000821.1 GCA_020444775.1 Gammaproteobacteria bacterium | reverse complement strand
CTTCGCCCGAGGGGCTCATCGCTGTGTCTCCAGATCCTTTGAATCAACCAGGCCATGCCTCGAGCACTTCGCCCACCAACCATCAGGACGGACCTGCACGATCATCCGGCGACCGCATTCGGAGCAGAATCGGGGCGGCTCCAGCCCCAGCTGTGCTGCGGCGGGAACCCTGCTGCGCGCCGCGGCACCGGTGTACACGTTGTAGCGGCCGGCACCCACGGGCGCGGGCAGGGGTTGCTGATGCGAGATCTCTGTGTTGTCCGTGACCATCACGACCTGCCTAAAGGCTGGCGTTGAGCGCCTTGATCGGCATCTGCAGATCGTCCAGCAGCTCCAGGTCGGCCTCTGCGGGCCGACCCAACGTGGTCAGGTAGTTGCCGACGATCACGGCATTGATGCCCCCCAGGATGCCCTTCTTGGCACCCAGGTCTCCCAACGTGATCTCCCGGCCGCAGGCGAAGCGCAGCATGGTGCGCGGCAGCGCCAGTCGAAACGCGGCAACCGCCTTGAGCGCCTCGGACGCAGGCAGCACGTCCAGATCACCGAACGGCGTTCCCGGCCGCGGGTTCAGAAAGTTCAGCGGCACCTCATGGGGGTCGAGCTCGGCGAGGTTGGCCGCGAACTCGGCGCGCTGCTCCAACGACTCCCCCATGCCGAGAATGCCGCCGCAACACACCTCCATGCCGGCCTCGCGAACCATCTGCAGTGTGCCCCAACGCTCCTCCCACGAATGGGTGGTCACGACATTGGTGAAGAACGAGCGCGCAGTCTCGAGGTTGTGGTTGTACCGGTGCACACCCATCGCCGAGAGCTGCTCGACTTGATCCTGGTGCAGCATGCCCAGCGAACAGGCGATCTGGATGTCAACCTCGTTGCGGATCGCCTCGATCCCGGCCGCTACCTGTGCCAGCAGCCGCTCATCGGGGCCACGGACCGCGGCGACGATGCAGAACTCGGTCGCACCGGTCTTGGCAGTCTGCTTCGCAGCCTCCACCAGGCTCGGGACGTCCAGCCACGCGCTGCGCACCGGAGACGCGAAAAGTCCTGACTGTGAGCAGAAGTGGCAATCTTCGGGGCAGCCACCGGTCTTGAGGCTGATGATGCCCTCGACCTCGACATCGGGGCCGCACCAGGCCATCCGGACCTCGTGGGCCAGCGCCAGCAGGTCGTCGAGGCGGTCATCGGGCAGCTGCAACACCTGCAGGGTCTGGTGCTGATCAAGGCCCTCACCCCGGTCCAGTACCTGATCCCGCGCCACTGCCAGAATGTCGCTCACCCGTCGGGCCTCCTCGCACGTCTCGCCGGCGGAGCCGACCATTGAACACCGTTCAGGTTAGGGTACCGATGTGCAGCTCCACAAACAGGACGTGGTCGAGGCGGCGACCGCCCTGCTGGACGACTATGGGATCGCCGACCTGTCAATGCGACGCCTGGCCCGTGAGCTGGCCGTTTCCCCGGGGGCTCTGTACTGGCATTTCGCCAACAAACAGCAGCTTCTCGG
>JAGRHX010000820.1 GCA_020444775.1 Gammaproteobacteria bacterium | reverse complement strand
GCGCACTCTTACGGCGCTCCTCGAGGCTGCGTTGCAGGCCTTCTTCTACCAGAGCGCGCAAAGTAGCGCCCTCCTGCTTGGCTACGCGCCGGGCCTGCTTTACCAACTCGTCCGGGAGTTCTATCGTGGTTTTCATACGGTCCGTCCATATTCAGGATACGGGTCAACCGTATTGCCTATAGGGCGGCTTCGCAAGTTCTGGCGTGGGTTCAGCGGCAGAACGGTCCGGTCGGCGACGGGCACACTCCGTCTCCTGTTCCAAGAATGGGACCGTCCGTCATTCCGCACTTCCACTGGGACAGCGTGCGACGCTCGGTGCTGATGGACGCGAAGGTGGATTCCGCCGGGTGTGAAGAGCACCACCAATCCTCGAGCGCGTGACCTCAGGTGTCCGACCTCGGGCTGGTTGGCGGCGGTGAGTCATGGCCGAATCGTGTCGCGAGATCGGCGACGATCCCCGCGAGCTCATCGGGCAGGTCGAGCGCGTTGCCCGGTGTTGCGTGGCCGGGCTCTGCAGGTGCCCGGCCAGCGCTCGCCGCGCGTCGCTGGCGTAGCGCGATGAGCAGCGGCAGCAGGCGCTCGTGCAGACCCGATTGTTCGATGAGCTCGAGTATCCGCTCCGGTCCGAGGTGTGCGGCGCACACCAGCAGACTGTCGATCAGCGCGTAGGACAGCGGGCTGGTCGGACTCAGTGCGCGTTCGAGTGGATCCAGGCTCTTCAGCGACTCGTCCAGTCGACCCTCTCGGGCCTGGATTGCCGCCTTGGTCGCGAGGGTGCGCAGCAGGGGTTGTAGCAGCGACGGCGCGCGCTGTTCCGCGATACGGTCCAGCAGCTCGTAGTAGGTGGCCAGCGCGCCGACCCGTTTGCCCAGCGCGCCCTGGCACACGGCCTTGTTGTAGAGCGCGTGCGCGGCCCAGGCCAATGCCAGCGGTCGCGGCAGTGACTGGCTCGAGGCGAGCAGCGCATCGTAGTCGTGCAGCTCCTGCTCGGGCCTGCCGAGCCGGGCGAGGGTGGTGGCTCGAGTGAAGAGGATCCGGCAACGCAGTCCCGCGTGAGCGCTTGTTGCACCATCAGGCAACCGGCTCAGGAGCTGGTCGATCGAACGCAGCGCGCCGTCCAGCACACGCTCGCTCAGGCTGCGCTGGATGCGGACCATGAGCCTGCCGGCCACGCTCAGATCCTGTTCGGGCTCGGCCACGGTGGTTGCGGCGGGCCGCAGATCCGTCCAATCGGCGAGCGTGGGTGGCGGGTACGCCGGATCCTCGGCGCCGAAGTCGTGGTCGATGATCCGATGACCGAGCCGCACGCCGTCTATGGTCCCGAACCAGGCGTCCATGAAATCGATGAGGTCAACGACCGCCTGGCTGGTCTGCGGACAGCGCCAGCGGCGGTAGAGCAGCGCGTCCAGACCGATCCCCGGCACGTACACCTTGCGTCGACTCGAAATCGAGCGTGGCATGACGTCACCGCGCCCGGCAAGACGATAGAGCAGAGCGCTGGCCTTGCTGGTGTCGACGCGAGCCAGCTCGGCAATCTGTCTGGCGCTCGCCGGCTTGCCGAGCTCCAGCAGGGCGAGTAACACGCCACGCTCCCTGGCCGATATCGAGTCGATGTGATCGGCGAAGGCTTGCGAGCGCTGTGCTTGCAGGCCGTCGAACAGCGCGCGAAAGTTCAATCGTGCGTCGCAGAGCTGGCTGACCCGGGCCGCGTCGGCCACCAGACGCGGATGGCCTCCGGTCAGTATCCGCAGGCCACGGACGAAGCGCTTGGATACCGGCCGTCCCAGATGGGCCTGCCACAGCGCATGGCACTCCTGGTCATCGAGTCTGGCCAGCTCGTAGCGTGAGAATAGCGGCGCAAGCAGTTCGCGGGACGCCGTCTCGCTGTCGGTGCCGGGCGTGCTGTCGACGCTTGCGACCAGCAGCAGATGATGGTCCGTGTCCAGCGCCCGGGCCAGACGCCGGGCATCCTCACTGTCCTGGAACTGGGACAGCACGCGGTCCAGATTGTCGGCCAGCAACAACAGCCGCAGCCCGCGGCTGATGGCCAGGTCCCGCAGTCTGCTACGGCACGCCTGCTCCAGGATCCGGTCATCGTGCTGAGCGTGCAGCTGCTCCACGGCGCCACGCATGGCCTCGTGATTCAGCTCAAGGTCGGGCAGATGGCCACCGCTGCGCAGGGCCGTGGCCGGTGCCATGGGTTCGGGCGCGCACAGGCAGCGCAACGTCTCCAGCCAGAACTCGCCGGCGCTGGTGACCCGGTCGCAGTGCTGCGGGAGCCGCAGGACCAGCCACTCAGGGCTGGTCCGGGCGACCGACCTGAGCACCGCCCCGAGCAGCGCGCTGCGGCCACTGCCCTTTTGGCCGACCAGCAGCAGATGGCGGGGTGCGCTGATCGCTGGCCGGGCGAGCAGGCCCGGGGCGGTGGCCGCGCCCTGGATCCGCGCAAGGAGCGCGCGTAGCAGACGACGATGGATGTGCGGCTCGCCGTTGTGCTCGGAGTTGTGCTCGGATTCGCCGGGCGCGGGGCTGGTCACCGCCAGCGGCGGCGACTGGTCGGCCGCGCTCATCCGCGCAGGTGTCGCTCCAGCAGCTCCAGAGCGGCTCGGGTGAAGGCCCACATATTGGCTTCGCGATCCGCGCTGCGGGTCTCCACCGTGAGCACCGCCTCGGCTGGACCCGCGATGGCCACGCAGCTGTGACCGGCGTCGTCGCCGTAGCGGTTGCCGGTCGGCCCGGCCGCGCCAGTCTCGGCAAGTCCCCAGTCGGTGCCCAGCTTCTCGCGGATGGTGCGTGCGCAGAGCTGCGCGTATGGCTCGGAGGAGGAGCGGATGTCCGACGGCAGTTCGGCCGGCAGGCCCAGCACGTGGGCGCGCGCCGGCCCGGTGTAGACGACACCGCCGCCCAGGAAGTAGCTGGAGGCGCCGGGTACGCTGAGCAGCGCCGCGCTGATCAGACCGCCGGCGGATGATTCGGAGACTGCGATGGTCTGCCTACGCTCCTTGAGCAGGGCGCCTACGGCTTGTCCGAGGGTGAGCAGTTGCATGGCGCGGGATCCTCGTGTGGAAGGTAATTACGAGACGGCGCCGGGCGCGCGGCAGCGCCAGCGGGTCGACCCAGCGTATCGACGATACACGCTGCATTGTGCCGCATTCGGCGCCGCTTGCGATTGTGCTGCACACACGGCTTGGATACAGTCGCCGAACCGCGGGCGCTGATCCGCAATCACCTGTCCGCAACAACTGGGGAGCAAAGAACGTGAGCGAGGCCATCAAGGTTTTCTGGCAGCCGCATTGAACCAGCTGTCTCCGGGTAAAAGAATACCTGTCGGTCCGTGGGATCGAGTTCGAGTCGATTGATGTGTTGAATGACGATGGTGGCATGCAGGCACTGCGTGCCCTGGGTGCGCGGTCGGTGCCCATCGTGTCCAGGGGTGACCGCTATGTGTTCGCGCAGGTCATCAAGGATGTGGTGGACTTCCTGCAGCTCGACGACGACACCACGCCGGAGCTGAGCCCGGCGCAGCTCGCCGAGCGCTATGACCACGTGCTGGACACCGCGATCCGGCTGGTGCGACAGATGCCCGACGAGCGTCTGGCCGACGAGTTGCCGGACCGGCCGCGTTCCTGGCGGGTGCTGATGCACCATGTGTTCCAGATCCCGACCGCCTTCCTGGACATGGAGGAAAATGGTGGCGAGTTGACCTACGAGGCCTTGACGGTGCCGCCGCCGGAGGCACTGAAGAGCAGCGCCGACATCGCCCGCTTTGGCGAAACGGTGCGTCAGCGCTTCGCTGACTGGTGGGCGAGCGTCAAGGATCAGGATTTCACAGGCCAGGTGCCGACCTACTTCGGTGGCACCACCCGTCACGAGATGATGGAGCGCACCGTCTGGCACTCGACCCAGCACACCCGGCAGGTCGCGGCACTGCTCGAGCAGGCCGGAGTGACGCCTGACCGGCCGCTGACGCCAGCCGACATCAAAGGATTGCCACTGACCGACAAGGTCTGGGGCTGAGCGGACGGGCTGATCGCAGAGGTCCACCCGGAGTGACAGACGGTCTCGTCCAGGGCCGTCTGTCACTCCGGGCTACACGATCGGCATCTCGATGCGGATCACGCGCCGCTCGCCGAGACGGCCGACCACCGCCGCGGCCCATCCCGCGAGCCGCATCAACAGTCCATATCGCTTCTGTAGGACCCCGAGCGCGTGCTGTTGCTCGATTGGATCATCGAGAACCCGGGCGCGCGTCTCGAACCATCGGCCCTTGAGCGTGCCACCGATCGAGCAGCGGGCGATGCGCACACGGGCGGTATGCCGCAGCCGTTTCAGCTTGCCGGTTCGCTGGTTCGAGTAGACGTAAAGGGCCGCCCTGCCGTCCGGCCGGGTCGTGCCGGAGTCGTGCGCGAACCACACCGGCGTGCGTACGCCGGTGCCGTTGCGCCTGAAGGTCTCGAGATTCAGATAGCGCGACCGTAGCAGCGCCTGGAACTCGTCACGATGGGTCATCGGCCGGCCCCTGAGGCTGGCGCGCGGATGTGCCGCGCGGGTCGTCACGCGCGGGTCGTCAATGCGGGCGTTCGCCCTCGATGATCACCCGCCACAGCAGACGTAGCTGATCGTCCGGATAGTTCGCATCGACCCGGTGCATGGCGCAGCGATTGTCACAGATCACCACGTCGCCGACCCGCCAACGATGCTTGTAGACCCAATCGGGCTGCACTGCCTGATCGAGCAGGCCTTCGAGGAACGGTCGTACCTCGGTGTCCGCCATGCCCTCGATGCGCTGTGACTTGGTGACATGGAAATACAGCGACGGGCGCCCGGTCTCGTCGTGGGTCCGGATCATCGGATGCCTTGCGCCACCCTTGTAACGCTGACGATCGGCGGCGCTGTAGCCGGGGTTGTCCTCCATGTCGTTGATGGTCCACAGCGAGCGCAGCTGGTCCTGCTGGCTGGACGACAGCGCTTCCAGGCCCTTGTACATGTTGGCGAACCAGGTGTCGCCGCCGCGGTCGGGCAGGGCCCGGGCGTGCAGCACGGTGAGCTTGGGCGGCCGCTCGTGGTTGGTATGGTCGGTGTGCCACATCTCGGCCCGACCGAAGCCGCCCTGGTTGGTGACGATGCTGACGTCGGGACAATCGGGCAGGTTGTAGCGCTCGCGATGCTGGCGCATCGGTTTGCCGAACTGCGCGAGCGCGTCCCGGTACTGCTCCGCGGTGAGCTCCTGGGCCGGGAGCACCAGCACCAGATGCTCGAGCAGGGCGCTGTTGAGCTGTTCGCGGGTCGCCGGGTCGAGCGGCTCGCGCAGATCGACGCCCCGCACCTCGGCGCCGATGTGTTCGTTGAGTGGCCGGACTTCGATCATGCCTTCACCCTCCGTATCTGGTGTCTATCGCTCAGCGGCCAGGATTGTATCCTGGTCACAGGTAGCGCCCGAAGTCCGGGTCGCGTGATGGGGCGAAGACCACACCGAGCCTGCTGACCGGCCGCGACGACAAGCAAGGAACCCATACATGCACATAGAACCCCTCCACCCTCGATTCGGCGCCCGAATCCGTGACGTGCGGCTCGGCAAGGACATGGACGAGCGCACATTCGCCGCTGTTCGCGATGCCTTCGAACAATACTCCCTGCTGGTGTTTCCCGACCAGCACCTGGACGGCGCCGATCAAGTGGCGTTCAGCGCCCGTTTCGGCGATCTGGAGGTCGCGCTGACGCGTCTGGGCGACGACGAGACCGGACGGCATATCGCGCGTCTGTCCAATGCCAATCCCGACGGCAGTTTCCGCGCGCCCGACGATCGGCAGATGCTGTTCGACAAGGGTAACCAGCTCTGGCACACCGACAGCACCTATAAGGACCGCACCGCGATCGCCTCCATGCTCTACGCGCGTGCCGTGCCATCCGCCGGCGGTGAGACCGAGTACGTCAGCACCCGCGCGGCCTACGCGGATCTGCCCGAATCGATGCAGCGACGGATCGACGATTTGCAGGCCATGCACGATCTCGCCTACTCCAGAGCCAAGGTCGCGCCAGACACGCTCAACGCCGAGATGCGCGGCAAGCTGTCACCGCAGCGGCGACCGTTGGTGCGCAGCAACCCTGTGAACGGTGAGAAGGCGCTGTACATCGCATCGCATGCCTATGAGATCCCGGGGTTGGACGCGGATGAGGGGCTGGCGTTGATCGAGGAGCTGATGGCGTTTTGCACGCAACAAGCCTATGTCTATCAGCACCGCTGGTCGGTCGGGGACCTGGTGATGTGGGACAATCGCGCGACCATGCATCGGGCGCGTCCGATATTGTCGCAGGGCGAACTGCGGCTGATGTACAGAACCACGGTCATTGATGCCCAGATGTGAGCGGCACTGATCGCCTGTTGGTGCATCAGACCGGTGCAGCAGCGAGCTGTGTCGGCAGGGCCGGTCAGCGGGACGCCCGAGCCGTGAATCGGCCGGAATGGATTCGACTCGATTCTTCGAAGTCACGCGCATATACGTACACCCAGGCCGAGAGCTGTAGTTGGCCGCGGTCCGGGTGGATCAACTGGACCGGTAGCACGCAGCGCCGATACTCGTGAGGTTCCGGGAAGGACGGGCTGCATTCCTCGTAATCGTCGAGCCGGGCCAGCAATGCCTCGGGGGCGAGTAGCTGGTACAGCTCGCCGTGCACCCATTCATCGGATGCGTCGGACGGAACCGCGCCGGGATAGTGACTGACCGCGTACAGCCGACCGTTCAGCCGGGCGTCACCCAGCAGGCGAGCCGAGGTGTTGAACAGCGTGGCCAGCTCGGCGATGCCAGCGGCCGAACCGCGTAGGGTGCCGTAGACAAACAGGTGTTGCATCGATGGCTTTCACGATCGTGTGGACGACGCCAGCGCGCCCAGGACGCGGGTTCGTGGAGGTCTTGGTCCCAACCGCCAAGAGTATGTTGTTGTAATCGACCGTGGCAGAGAGTCTTGTGCCCCTCCGACGAGAGCTGTTGGCGGAGCCGCTGCCGTCCGGTCGAAGTGAGTACGTCATCGACCTGCATACTCGACCTCCGCCGTCGCGCCGAGTGCGGCTACGTGCTGCGCATGCGCTCTGCAATCGAGCAGCCGGCCGCCATCGAGCGTACTCATGCTCATCTCGAGCGCCAGCCATCGCCTGTTCGATCTCATGCTCGCTCACTGCGAGTCGTACTCTTCCCGGCACTCGATGATCACCCGCACGGCCCCCATGGGCGTTCGGGGGGCAGATCGTTGCTCGTGCTCATTAGATCCAGTCTCTCGAACTCTGAAGCCTCTGCGAGTCCCGGGCCGTTCATCATTACGGGGCCTCGCGGAGCCTGTCGCCTTCGCGCGAGCGCCGCACCCAGCGGACTGCGCACAGCCAACCCGCCACGTTGCAACACGTGAGTGTAGACCTGCGTGGTACGGATATCCGAGTGACCCAGTTGCTCCTGCACGGTGCGGATGTCCATGCCGCGCTCGAGCAGGTGGGTTGCGAAAGAGTGCCTCAGCGTATGACAGGTGGCCGGCTGCTCGATGCCGGCGCTGCGCACCGCACGTTTGATGACCTTCTGAATCGCGGAAGCATGAATGTGATGGCGGCGCATGACGCCGGTACGGGGATCTTGCCCCGGCCTCGACGCAGCGAAGACAAACTGCCAGCCGAACTCACGCGGCGCATTCGGGTACTTGCGCTCGAGCGCGTGAGGCAACCAGACCTCCCCGACACCACGCTCCAGGTCTCGCCGGTGCTCCAGCCGCCTAACATCTAGATGCTTTCGTATTGGAACGATCAGCTCATCTGGAAACGTGACGACACGATCCTTGCCACCCTTGCCATTGCGAACAACGATGGCTCGATGAGCAAAGTCCAGATCCTTTACCCGCAGGCACAGCGCTTCTCGCAGCCGCAGTCCCGAACCATAGAGCAACCCCGCCATCATCCAGTGTTGGCCTTCGAGCTGCGCCAGCACCGCAGCCACCTCGTCGACTTCGAGGACCACCGGCAGTCGCACCGGCCGCTTCGCACGCACCACCTGCGGAAGGTCTCCGAGAGGGAACATCAATACCTCACGGTAGAGAAATACCAGCGCGCTGAGCGCCTGATCCTGTGTAGCTGCAGACACCTGCCGGTCCACAGCGAGCGAGCTCAGAAACTCGCCCACCTCTGTCTCGCCCATGTCTCGTGGATGACGCCGGCCGTGAAAGCGCACATACCCACGCACCCAGTAAACATAGGCCTTCTCCGTCTGGTAGCTGTAGTGCCGCACGCGAATCGCGTGACGTACCGCCTGAACCAGGCTCACCGGTCGACCTGCTTCCGCGCCCATTGCAACCTCCTTGTCGATACTGGATGCATGAACAGTATATGAGGCTGTCGAAGACTGCAACCCCAGTCCCACCCGCGGCAATCCTTGAGCAAGATAACTCCGGGGTGACACCCTCAAGTCGAAGCGCTATAAAGTGTAGGAGGCTTCAGTAAGAGCCAAGATTTCAAGAACATCGCGAGCACCGACATGTCTGGACCCAATGCAAGCAACCTTCTTCACCAGGAGAATATGTCGCCAATGTCGGCGGAACTTCAGCGCCAACGTCCACATACTCACTGTTAGATTTCCAGATGCGCCTCAATCGGTCCCTTAACCCTCATCTCTCGGCGGTGCTTCTGTTGTTCGCAGCGTCAGCTTTGTCTACGGACGATCATCCTTTGCGTAGCGCGTCCCAAGCAGTCGCGGAAAAGGACTTCAAGAAGGCATTCGAGCTATGGCTGCCCATCGCTGAACGCGGTGATCCACGTGTTCAGGAGTGGATCGGAGACTTGTATCGAATGGGTCAGGGGGTCGAACGTAGTCATGCGGAAGCTAAACGCTGGTATAAGCTATCTGCCGAAGCCGGAAATTCGGAAGGAATTTGCTCTTTTGCACACCTGCTCAGTATTAGCCCTGATCCAGGTGTCCGGGATGGAGAAGTTGCGGTAGTGTGGGCGCGCCGTTGTATCGACCGGTTCGATGTATCAGAAACTCGTAATACCCTCGCACTTGCCCTTGCCGCAGCGGGAAGATTTGGTGAAGCTGCCGACGAACAACGAACGGCAATTTCCATGTTCCGAGCTGGAAACTTTGTGCGCGGTGGGGAACTCGTGGAGCATGAACGGGTTTACGCTGAACAATTGGAGTCATTTTTGGCACGAGAACCTTGGTTCAGTGAAATCTAACAAACGCGTCGAGTCGCTCCCTTCGGTCGCTCGGACGGCTTTACACGGGCGGCGCTGCGCTTCCGCTCCGCACCACCCGAGTAAAGCCGCCACTCACGCGAGGCGTTATGCGGCGAAGAGATGGGCGGTAGCCCGTGCCTGAGATCAGTCGCTTCCTCGGCATCATCATCGCGATGTACTACAACG
>JAGRHX010000819.1 GCA_020444775.1 Gammaproteobacteria bacterium | reverse complement strand
CCGTGTTGTCGCTGATGCCCATCATCAGCTCCGCCATGTCCTGCAGCGGAAACGGTGTGCCCAGGGGTTCGGAATTGATGGTGCCGGCAAGCGCCAGCTTCGATGCGGACAGGTTGATCGTCGTTTCGGGGTCCAGGCTGCCGTCGGCAACCGCTCGACCGGCGGCGCCGAGGACCCAGGTCTTGAAGATCGAACCGGTGGCGCGCAGCTGGTCGGCCCCGCGATCGACGGTGGCCACGCACTGGTTGCTGCTGTTGATACGCCCGATCAGCAGCGCCGGGGTATCGGAGAGCGTCGTGAACTTGTCGGCGGCCTGGCTCAGCGAAAGGGACTGGTCGGCCGGGTACTGCACCGAGCCGTTGTAGTTGGACACGCTGAAGACCACGATTTTCCGGCTTCCGGTGTATTGCGCGCCGATGCTGACGTAGCCGTAGGGCGTGCTCGCGCCCGGGCTGCTGATGACGACGACGGCGCGCACCGGGGTGACCGTCACCACGTCCCGAATGATGGCGTTGATGAACTGCGGCCGGAGCGTGTTGTTGATGAAATTGGCGGTCGTTGCCGGATCGAAACCGGCAATGAAGTGTGCGCTGACTTCGCTGGTGGACGTGTTCTGTCCGCTGGCCAACTCGCCCAACAGCCATGCCAACTGGTCGCTGGTCGGTCCGGATGGCAGTTGATAGGTCTGGCCGATCGGCGGGAACAGCGGTGGCAGTGCGGGAGGCTCGAATCCGTCCGAGTACAGGCGGTCGGCATGGGCCGTGCTCATGCAGATCAGGCCAAGCAGGATGCTGATTGCGCGTTTCATGGTGTGGTTCCTCGTTGTCACGCACCGCGCAGGGTGCGGGCGGTTCGAGTTTCAGATACGGGAAAAGCGGCCGCTGCGTATCACACCCCGACTCCATACCTGTTGCAGTGCGGCCTCCAGGCGACTCGTTGATACCGCGCCGCGGAAAAATGCGTATCTGCGGATACCCCCAAAGGTGAAAAGGCCATGCCGTGAGTCGTGTCGCAACTGTTCTTGTCCTGATCCTGAATCTGGCGTTCGTCGCGACGCCCCGAGCGGCGTCCATCCAGGTGCCGTGTTCCCCGTCCGCCCTCGTCGATGCGGTCAACACCGCCAACGGCAATGCCGAGGACGACGTGATCGAGCTGGCCTCGGGATGCACGTACACGCTGAGCGCGGTGGACAACGTGGACCCCGACTACGGACCGAACGGCCTGCCGATGGTGACGACGGCGAACGCGCTGGTCATCCACGGCAATGGCGCGACCCTGGCGCGCAGCGACGCCCCGGGCACGCCGGAATTCCGATTGCTCGACGTGGGCATGGCGGCCCCGGGCCCTGCCGGCGGTGCGCCGCAGTTCATGCTCGATCACGTGACGATCCGCAATGGTCGAGTTGCGGACGTGGGTCAGGGCTATACGCCTGCCGGCGGCGGACTGTTGCTGCAGGGAAGCCAGGCAGCCGGTCCGGCCGTGCTGGATGAGCTGACGCTGACGGGAAACCATGCCCACACGGGCGGGGGTATGGCGCAGGCCTACGCGGGCCTCGTCAGGCTGCAGAACAGCCTCGTGACCGAAAATATCGGGGGGTTGTTTGGCGGGGGCATCGCGGCCACGGCGGGACAGCTCATGATCGCGTCAAGCCGGATCACGAACAACACGCAAGGCTCGCCCGGCCTGCTGTCTGATCCCCTGGCCTATCTGGTCAGTGGCGGTGGAGGGTTGGCGTCCTACCTGTGCGATGCGCTGACGATTCTGGATTCGGAGATCAGCGGCAACCAGGGCTACGGCCTCGGCGGGGGAGGAGTCGGAGTCCTGGCAACACCCGGCTACATGGTGAATACGCGCGTGCACGAC
>JAGRHX010000818.1 GCA_020444775.1 Gammaproteobacteria bacterium | reverse complement strand
CCGGGCTGATCGTCGACCGCTACGGTGGGCTGCTGGTCGTGCAGGTCGGCACGGCGGGCATGGAGGTGCTGCTCGACGAGGTCATCGCCGTGCTGGTCGAACTGCTCGCACCAGAGGGGATCCTGTTGCGCAACGACACCCCGGTGCGCGTCATGGAGCAATTGCCGCTGTACACGCGCATCGCGTGGGGCGCGGTGCCGGACGTTGTCGAGCTGTGCGAGAACGGTGCACGTTTTTCCGTCGCCGCTGCGGGCGGGCAGAAGACCGGCTGGTTCTACGACCATCGGCTCAATCGCGTGCGGGTCGCGAGCTATGCCCGAGGCCAGCGTGTGCTCGACGTGTTCAGCTACTGTGGCGGATTCGCCATCCAGGCGGCCTTGCACGGCGCGACCAGCGTGACGCTGGTCGACAGCTCCAGGGAGGCCCTGGCCAGCGCCGCCGCGGCCGCTGAACGCAACCAACTGCAATCACCGGTGACCTGTCTGCAGGGCGACGCCTTCGAGCATCTCAAGCGTTTGCAGGAACAGGGTGAACGCTATGACCTCGTGATCCTCGATCCGCCGGCCTTCGCCCGGCGCCGGCGCGATCTGAAATCGGCGCTGGAGGCGTATACGCGCATCAATCGTCTGGCGATGCGTCTCATCGAGACCGACGGCATCCTCGCCACGGCCTCGTGTTCCTCCCACGTCAGTGAACGGGATCTCGTCGATTGTGTGCGGCGCGCGGCCCAATCCGCGGGCCGGCGCGTGCAGATACTCGAACGTGGTCATCAAGGACCGGACCACCCGGTGCATCCGGCGATTGTCGAGACCGACTATCTGAAGATGCTGATCTGTCGCATCCTCGCCTGAGGAGCCTCTGCTCGAATGCAGCACGTCCAGGGGCATCCCTGAGGGGGCCTCTACACCGCTTCCTCAGGATGCCGCCGGCGCTGCGCCTGACGTCCTGGCACTTAGTGCCCGGGTTCCAGGTCCGGTATGATACCGGCATGCTGCAACACCCTGCTTTCGACCCTGTCGCATTCAAGATCGGACCGCTCAAGGTGCATTGGTACGGACTGATGTATCTCATCGGGTTCGTGGTCGGATGGTGGCTGGGACGTCGTCGTGCCCGCGAGAGCTGGCGGGGTTTCACACCGGAGTCGATGGATGACGTCCTGTTCTACGTGGTGCTGGGCGTGGTGCTCGGCGGCCGCGTAGGATACGTCTTGTTCTACGGGCTCGACCGCTTCCTGGCCGATCCGTTGTTCTTGTTCCAGATCCAGAACGGCGGCATGTCGTTTCACGGTGGCTTGCTGGGCGTGATCCTGGCGATGATGCTATTCGCCCGCCGGCGTGGCATGCGCTTCTTCCAGGTAGCCGATTTCATTGCGCCATTGGTGCCGCCCGGGCTGCTGGCCGGACGCATGGGCAATTTCATCAACGGCAACCTGTGGGGAAGGCCCACCGAGCTGCCCTGGGCGATGGTTTTCCCGAAGGCGGATGCGCTCGGGAGACATCCGTCGCAGCTCTACGAGGCGCTCCTGGAGGGCGTGGTCCTGTTCCTGATCGTCTGGCTGTACTCCCGGGCGCCGCGACCGTTGGGGGCGGTGTCCGGAATGTTCCTGGTCTGCTACGCGGTGTTCCGGTTCCTGGTCGAGTTCGTGCGCGACCATGTCACCCTGGTCGGGTATCTGGGTATCGAATGGTTGACCATGGGACAACTACTGTGTCTGCCGATGTTCGCATTCGGTGTCGCGCTGATGGTGCGTGCCGCCCGGCACGGCACGATCGCCGACGCCCGCGGCTGACCTGTCCAAGCAAGAATCATCAGCAACGCGAGAGGATGGCCGTGCGGCAGTACCTGGAATTGATGCAACACGTTCTGGATAACGGCGTGACTCGCGCCGATCGTACCGGCACGGGTACGCGTAGCGTGTTCGGCTATCAGATGCGTTTCGATCTGGAGGCGGGCTTTCCGCTGGTCACCACCAAGCGTCTGCATCTGCGTTCGATCATCCACGAGCTGCTCTGGTTCCTGAGTGGTGACACCAATACCGGATATCTGAAGCGCAACGGGGTCAGCATCTGGGACGAGTGGGCCGACGAGCACGGCGATCTGGGGCCGATCTATGGTGCTCAATGGCGGGCCTGGCGGGCCGCCAACGGCGAGTGCATCGACCAGCTCGGAAACCTGCTACAGGACCTGGTGAAGCGACCCGAATCGCGCCGGCACATCGTGTCCGCCTGGAACGTGGCCGATCTGCCGCAAATGGCCTTGCCACCGTGCCATCTGTTGTTCCAGTTCTATGTGGCCGAGGGGCGGCTCTCGTGTCAGCTGTACCAGCGTAGCGCCGACATCTTCCTGGGTGTGCCCTTCAATATCGCCTCGTACGCCTTGATGACCATGATGATTGCCCAGGTCACCGGCTATCGACCCGGCGACTTCGTGCACACGCTCGGTGATGCGCATCTGTATCTGAACCATCTG
>JAGRHX010000051.1 GCA_020444775.1 Gammaproteobacteria bacterium | reverse complement strand
CAGCTCGGCTGGCTGGCGGTGGATCTGCCGGAGAGCGCCGGTGGATCGGCCGGTGGCATGACCGAGCTCGCCATCGTCATGGCCGCGGCCGGCGGCGCGCTGGCCCTGGAGCCGTTGCTGGGCACCGTGGTGCTGGGCGCCGCGGCGATCCGCACGCTGGGCACGCCCGAGCAGCAGCAGATGCTGAACGCGATCGGCGCCGGGCAACGCACCCTGGCCTTTTGTCACGCCGAGCGGGACGCGGGCTACGCGCGTGGCTATGTGAGCTGTGTCGCCCGCGCCGAGGGCGACGGCTATGTGCTGAGCGGTGAGAAGAGCTTTGCGCTGCACGCGCAGGCGGCGGACGATCTGATCGTCTCGGCGCGGGTCGGAGGGCCCAAGGGACCAATGGCCTTGTTCTTGGTCCCGCGTGAGACCGACGGTGTGGAGTTGAGCCCGGCGCCGGCGCTGGACGGTCGACGTGGCGCGGCGGTGACGCTCGCGGACGTGAAGGTGCCGGCTTCGGCGAGGCTCGGCGCCGCCGATAGCGATGCCAGCGAGGTGGTCGATGCGCTGATCGATCGCGGCGCAATCGCGGTCTGCGCCGAGGCGGCCGGGGCGATGGCCGAGGTCACCGAGCAGACCGTTGCGTATCTCAAGACCCGCGAGCAGTTCGGTCAGCCGTTGGCCCGCTTCCAGGTGCTGCAGCACCGTCTGGTGGAGATGAGCATTGCCGCCGAGGAGGCGCGGGCCGCGACCCACGCGGCGCTCGCGGCCATGGATGCGGGAGCCACGGACACGCGGTTGAAGATCTGGCGGGCCAAGGTGCAGAGCGCCCGCGCCGCGCGCTTCGTCGGCGGTCAGGCCATCCAGCTGCATGGCGGTATGGGTATGACCGACGAGCTCGCCATCGGTCACTACTACAAGCGTCTGACCCTGTGCGAGACCCTGTTCGGCGATGCCGACTGGTATTTGAAGCAGCTCGCGAGAGCCGAGGCCGCAGCCGCCTGATCGAGCCTGAATACCGGCCCGGGCGGACAATGCCGCGCGCACGGGCCGGCCCGGCAAGGCCGTTTTCGACAATCACTGTCGCCAGGGGCCAGGCTCGCGAACCCCCGGCCTGTCATTGCCCTGAACAGGCATCTGCTTCGCAAATGTGGAACAGGTCCTGGTCAGGGCAGCCCCCCGCGCGCTACGGTCACGTCTGTGGCATGAATGCTCAGCGGCGCATGGCGCGGCCTCTCCTCTGCGATGCCGGGCCCGACGCCGTAGGAGGGATGACCGATGGTGCAGCGCACAGAAGCGGCGTCTGGTCGAGTCCTTGGAGGGCTGTTCTCGCCGCGGTGGCTGCGCCGCCCGGAGCCGGACCGAACCCGGCGATGGCCGGTGGTGCTGCTCGTTCTGTGCCTCGTCGTCCTGCCGATGGCCGATACGCAGGCGCAGACCCCTGGACCGACGCTGGCGCTCGCCTGGGTCGAGCACAACGGCCAGGCGCTGGCCAGCGATACACCGCTCGATGTGCGCGGCGGTGACCGGCTTCGACTGCGGCTCACGCTGATCCCCGGCCCACAGGGCGTTTCCAGCTACGGTGTCTCGCTGCGCTTTCAATCCGGGCTTGCCTTGGATGCGGAGCCGCGGGAGCTGTTGCCGTCCGGTTTCCAGTCCAATCAGAGCGTCGGGGTGGAAGCCTGGCAGGCCGCCAACGGTGCAATGGACGGCACGGTGCTGACCTTCGAGGCCACCACCACCGGTGACGGTCCGGTGGGCGATGGCATGGTCACGCCGACACTGACGGTTGGCGAGCTCGATTTCGAGGTCATCGAACCCGGCGCAATCGGTGTACGCGCGGGTTTCTTCAACCCGGGCGTTGATGGCCTCTACGACAATCAAGGACTGGACCTCGGCCCGCGATGGCGGGTCAGCGGACCGCAGTCGGCGCTCGCGGTGCCCGGCGTGCAGGTGCCGCTGCCGGGTTACGCCTTGCTGTTGCTGGCGATCGTCGTCGTGCTGCTGATCACAGCTCGGGTGGCGCCGCGTGGTCGGGTCGCGGCCGTGTTCTGTGTCCTGTCGCTGTGCCTCGTGCTGCCCGAGGCGGGTCGTGCCCAGGACCCGATCGCTGCCGAAGCAACGTTGCGGCTGATGCAGAGCGGCGTGCGGGTCGAGCGCAGCAAGCGCATCGACGCCGAGCGCGGTGTCATCCACAGCGACGACCAGGCGACCCTGGCCGACGGCACGCAGCAGTCACTGTCGGCTAGCGAGCTTTGGCAGATGGCGCAGGGCGAGGCCGAACTGTACCGCTTGCGGATCGGCGCGATCGGCGCCGACTTCCACGACCGGCTGAGCGATCTGCAGGCTCGTGACCCGGAGGCAGTGGTCCCGGTGGCGGTGGTGCCACGCTTCGATCCCACGGCCCTGCCGAACCTGCGTATGAGCGAGGACCTGCAGCGGCTGTCGCCGGCGCAGCGTGACCGGCTGGCGCAGGCGCATCGGCTCGCGTTGCAGGCCTTCATCGCGCCGCTCAACGCCGAGTTGGACGCCATGCTGCGAGAGCGTGGTGCTTCGCAGATCCGGCACGTGCCCGATCTGCCGCTGGTGGTGACACGGCTGCCGGTTGGCGAGGTGCTGGCGCTGGCGCTCGAGGCCGACATCGGCTTCGTGTACGACGCGAGCGGTGCACCGGTCGACGATCTGAACGATCTGGTCTGCACGGTAGGTGCCGACGTGGTGGCGAGCCGCAACATCAATGCCGCGGCCCGCGAGCTCGCGGTGATCGAGGGCGGCCGGGTCGATGCCAACGCCTGTATAGACCGCACCGCGGTCTACGGCGATGGCAACGTCGGCACCGGCAACAACCACGCCACCCGGGTCGCGGCCACCGCGGGCAGCACCCTCAACCAGCTCTCGGGCGTGGCGCCGGGGCTCAATATCTTGAGCGGCGACATGGGGGGTGTGTCCTCGGTGTCCGAGGCGTTGGGTGAGATCCTCGCCTGGGCCCTGGACAACGGCGTCGACGTCGCCAACATGAGCTTCTCGAACGGCAACAGCGGCGCGGTCCAGGCCTCGGACTGGGCGGTGGATTTCTTCGTCCGTCATCACCGGCGTCTGGTCAGCAAGTCGGCCGGCAACATCGGTAACGCCAACAATCCCGGCACCTGCTTTGGCAACAACCGGGTGACCTCACCGGGTATCGGTTTCAACGGCTTGTCGGTGGCGAATCTTGCCGACAACGACGCCACCGCGTTGGGCGCGCAGTGCAGCCCGCCGGCGCTCGGCAACGACACGGTCAACAATGGCTCGTGCTTCGTCGACCCGACCAGCCCCAACGGCGATCGCGAGGAGCCGGATCTGGCCGCGCCAGGCACCGCCGTCACCTTGCCGACCGCGGGATGTGATGCCACCAACGGCGCGGCCAATGCGGTGGTCTCGAACGGCACCAGCTTCTCGGCGCCGGCGGTGGCCGGCGCGGTGGCGCTGCTGCAGTCTCGACTCGATGCGGTCAAGCACTGGCCGGAGCTGGCGCGCGCGGTGCTGATGGCCACGGCCTTCAACGACGCCGGCGCGGGTCTAGGGCTGAAGGAGCGACTGGGGGCCGGCGGTATACAGGTCGAGGAGGCCGACACCGCGCTCGCCCGGGGCGACTATCGCACGCTGCTGCTGAGCGCGCCGCAGCTCGATGGCAACGATCAGTATCTGCTCGGCACCATCGAGGTGCTGCCGACCAGCACCCGTCTGAAGGCGGCGCTGGCCTGGGATTCACAGCCGGGCGACGACGACGACTGGCAGGGCCTGATGATCGCCAATGACTTCGACCTGTTGCTGGTGCGGGTCAGTCCGGGGCAGTCGCAGGTGGTGGCGAGCGCGAGCTTCGACAACAGCTACGAGCTCATCGATGTCGCCAATCCTCTGCCCGGCACCTATGAGCTGCGTCTGCAGCACGCCTTCGGGGTGTGGTCGGTGCTCGACATCGGCAGCGAGTATGTCGCAGCCGCCTGGCGGGTATTGCGGGACTGCGAGAACGACGCGCCTGATTTCGATGGCGATGGGATCTGCCCCAGCGTCGACAACTGCGACGCGGTGGCCAATCCGGATCAGAGCGACAGCGACGGTGATGGCTTTGGCGATGCCTGCGACAATTGCGTGAGCGTCGCCAACCCCGACCAGCTGGATCTCGACAACGACGGGCAGGGTGATGTCTGCGACAAGGACATCGACGGTGACGGCTGCACCAACGATCCGCCGCAGGACCAGGATCCGTTCTCACCGCTGGAGCGTGCCGGCCGCGAGTTCAGCGCCACCTGCCCGAGCAGCAAGCTCGGCGACTGGTTCTTGCCGGCCAACGGCGATACCGACATGGACGGCACCCTGGACTGCGCCGACACCGACAACGACGGTGACAACGTGCCCGACCATCTGGACCCGTGCCCGTTCCTCGCCAACGCCTCGGCGCTGTCGTGTCAGAAGTATGTGGATTGTCCGCTGATCCCGGTCTGGGACGTGTGTCTGTTCGGCGGTTGTCTCGAGTTCCTGGTCAAGCTGGTGGAGCTCGTCAATCCCAATCCGGTCGACCGGCTGGTCTTCGATCGTATCGAGATCTTTGATGGCGCGATCTATCTGGGACCACCGCCAGACGTCGGTATGGCCGGCGCGATCCAGGCGCTGCAGGGCCTGGGCGCTGCCGCTGGCGAGCTGGCCGCGGCCCGTAGCCTCGTCGCGCGCAGTGACAATCCGCTGCGTCTGGAGCTGTGGCGGCGTGGCGCGGATGGTGAGGCCGAGACCAAGATCGCCGATCTGGCCGAGTACCGGCCGGGCAGCCTGACCATCGACCAGAGCGCCGAGCAGGGCTGGCTGCGTCTGCTGCCACCGGACTCGCCACAGGTGGACGTGCTGAGCATGAGCACGGTGTGGACCGCCGGCAGCGCGGTCGGCACGCCGCCGCCGGATGCCGATGGTGATGGCGTGCCGGACTTCAACGACAATTGCGTGGCGCTGCCGAATCGCGAGCAGATCGACAGCGACGGCGACGGAATCGGTAATCGCTGCGATCCCGACTACAACAACGACGGCGTGGTCGGCATCCCGGATTTCAATCGGATCCGCAGCGCGCTGAACGTGCCCTGCGCCGACTCGTCGTTCGACGTCGACACCGATGCCAACGGTGACTGCATCGTCGGCGATGCGGATCTCGCCATCTATCGCGACTACTTCGGTCAGCCACCCGGGCCCAGCGGCATCGGCTGTGGGCCGGACGGCGTGCCGTGCGAGCAGGGCGAGTCGCCGGCGCCATCAGGGTGGTGCGCGATAGACCTGGTGCCACCGCGTCTGGATGAAACCGGGCAGGCGCGTCTGGTCTGGTCATCCCAAGGATTACAGACCTGTCAGCTCGACTGCGGCCCGAGCGATCTGCTGGTCGAGGTGCCGGTGGAGGGCACGCGTAAGGTCGAGATCGAGGCGGGCGATCGGTGCCATCTGCGATGCACCGGCGCCGATGCGCAGGGCGCGGTAACGAGCTGCGAGACGGCCGCGTTGTTGGTGACGGGCAGCTGCCGGGCACCGGTGTGTGGCGCGAGCGTGGTGGAGACCGGGCCATCCGAGTTCGGGCTGCGTTTCCAAAGTGACGCGGCCATGTGCAACTATCTGTGCGAGGGCCTGGGCAGCGGTAGCGTGCCCTGTGACCAGATCGTCAGCCTCGGCGCGACGCCCGCCAGCTGCCAGGTGTGGGTGAGCAATGTCTGCCCGGATGGCGTCAGCACATCGAGCTGCACCACCTCGAGTTGGAGCGCGACCGTCGACGTCGACGGCAGTCTGGCGGACTGGCCGAGCGGGAGCGTGTTCAACACCGACACCGGACAGAACCTTCTGAGCTGGGACGCGGACAATCTGTATTTCGCCGCGCGCGATCCGGCCTTGGTGGGCGCCAATCGCGATCTGTGGCTGGTCATCTATCTGGCCGACGGTGGTCCCGGTCTGCTGACCTCCTTGACCATCGGCAGCCAGCGCTCGCAGCTGCCGGCGGCGATGACCCATGCCATCCGCTATCAGCCGCTCACCGGCACCGTGCAGCGCTATGTGGCGACGCCCGGCGGCGAGTGGGCACCCGACGTTCGCCGCATCACCGTGCAGGCCAGCCATGATCGTCTGGCCGGCGCGGTCGAGCTCAGCGTGCCGCGCACCCTGGTGGGCGGGGGCGTGCAACAGCTCGCGTTGCACATGAACCTGGTCGACACCAGTCCCGGGGCCGAGCGCAGCTTCGGCTCGCTACCGTATGCCTCGCATCCGGACGGCAATATGGGCGAGGGCAGCATCATGGCCGCCGCGCTCGAGGTAGACCTGTCGGGCTATCTGCAGCCCAACGGTTCGACCCCTGTGACGGTGACCGGGATCGGTGGCGCCAACTTCCCGCCGCTGTCACCCGATACCGGGAATTCACTACGGGTCATGACCTTCAACATCGCCCAGCTCGGGATCCCGGTCGGCGAGCCGCAGCTCGACAGCTATGTGACCGAGGTCTGCAACACGGTCGCCACGCCGTCGGGTCTTGCCGATCTGCTCGCCAATCTGGCTGACGGCGACCAGTACGCGATACCGCCGATCCCACCGGACCCGATTACGGCGCTGGCTCTGTGCAAGCCAATCGTGAACAAGATCTTCGACGCGAAGAACAACGGTTTCGAGGAGCAGGGTGGCGGTGGCCTCAGCCACGAGGAGCGCGCTATCGAGCTGGCCGGACGGATCCTCGCCAACAACCCGGACGTGGTGGTGATCAACGAGGCCTTCGTGGAGAGCTCGCGAAGCTGGCTGGTGAACCTGCTCAAGGTGCGTTATCCCTTCATCGTCGAGCGTCTGCAGCCGCCGGCGGACACCAATATCGACGATCTGTTCGAAGCGCACTATGGCGCCTACTTCGTGCAGGACAGCGGGCTGATGTTGTTCTCGCGTTTTCCGTTTCTGCCGTTGAGCAACCCCACGCATCTGGTGCCGGATCCCCAGGTCAAGCTGCGCGTCAATGGCGCGCCGGCGCTGAACGTCATCGAGCAGGCGGTGGCCTTCACGCCCTATCTGCACGACTGTCGCAAGGACGACTGCATGTCCGGCAAGGGCGTCGGCCTTGTGCGCCTGGAGAAGTCCAGCACCCAACGCTTCACGGTGGTCTTCACCCACATGCAGGCGAGCTATGGAGACGATGATCAAATGGGCAGGGAGGACGCCTGGGACAAGCGGGTCAAGCAGCTCCAGGCCGTGCGCACTCTCATCGAGGACAGCCTCACCGCGCAGGAGCAGGACCAGGAGGAGATCCTGGTCATGGGCGATTTCAACATCGTCGGCCGCTTCGCCGACGGCGAGGACCTGAACAACGCGAACTGGCCGGACTGGGATCCGGCGCACGAGGACTTCACCGGCAGCGACACCTTGAACCCGGCCGAGAACGAGGACTGGGACCTGGGCCGGATGGAATGGCTGCATCACTTCTGCGGTCTACGTACAGGCAACGCGGACGATCCGTGTCGTAATGCCAACCCGCAGGAGTCGTATCTGGACGACCCCACCACACCCGGCTACTTCGCTTGCGGCGACGGTGACATCGGCAAGTGCCCCGACAGCAACGACCGACTCATGCTGGTCGATGCCTGGGCCTATGACAGCTCGCCGCACGACGTGGGTCGAAGCGCCGGTGCCAGCATGCTCAGCCCGAGCCTTGCAACCTGCTCGAACCAGGGTGAGCAGTGCTTTGACATCGGCCTGCCCGGCTGCAGCGGCGACCCGCCGATCGCCGCGAGCCGCTTGAAGTCGACGCTATGCTCGGGCGAGCGACTGGACTATGTGCTGCACAATCTGCCACGCACGGGCAACGCCGATCCGATCGAGGACAGGAACTCCTTCTGCGCCCAGCATCTGTCCATCGCATACGACATCAGCGGTGCGGGTGGCACGCAGCCTCTGTCCGATCACCTGCCGGTGCAGGCCAATCTGAATCGCTACTGGCATTTCTGCCGGGCCCGCGATGCGAAACCGGTCGGCAAGCCTGAGCTGGGCGCCAACAACACCTTCGACTATACCGGCGAGGTGCACTTTCCCGGCAGCATGCAGTGGTTCTTGATCACCGAGCCCGGCAGCTATTCATTGAACGTCACTGACAGTAGCCGCTACGCCTTCAAGGTCTATGCCGACGAGGACCTGAGCCGGCCGCGTCCCTCCTATCACGAGCTGCAGTCGGAGTGGGGCACGCGCTACGAGCTGCCCAGCCCGCCGTACTACGTGCGGGTGTTCGCCAGCAGCAACGGCGGTCAAAGCCAGAATCGATCGATCACCGGCAACTACCAGCTCACCATCCATCGTCACGACTGCACCTCGGCGCTGGATGCCTGCACGGTGATGGCGGGCGGCACCAACACCGGAGTGTGGCCGGACGAACCGTTCACCAGCTGGCCGCTCGCCGATCCGCACAACGGTGATGGTAGCGACGCGCAATGGTTCATCTTCACCAGCTACAGCGACGACGACGGCAAGCGACCGCGTCTGAGCTTCGAGTACGAGACCCGCTGCGTGGACAACTACGGCTTCGAGGTGGTCGAGTACTGCGGCGCCGGTCCCTGTCCCGGCGACGTGCACACGGTAGAGGTGGGCGAGGCCGCCT
>JAGRHX010000817.1 GCA_020444775.1 Gammaproteobacteria bacterium | reverse complement strand
GGTGATAGGCGATGGCGCAGAGCACCCCCATCTCCATCTCGGTGAAGGCGAGGGACTGGTCGCCAAGATCAGCGGCCGCCTTGATCGCGTCCGCGAACTGGGCCCTGGTCCGGAACATCCAGCCGCTGGCAACCTGTGCCAGCTCGTACGGACGGCCAACCAGTTCGGCCTGGATGTCCTCGATCAGCATCTCGACCGAGGCCTCCTGCCCCACCACGCGCGCGAGATCCTCGCGGCCGACCGGCGAGGCACAGGCGAAGAGCACCGCCTCGATCCGTCCCATCCATTCGCGCCAGCGCAAATCTTGTGGCAGGTCGTCGAGTTCCCGGTCGAAGATGGCGCCGCCCTCCTCCGCAGGCTTCCGTTTCCTGGTCGCGACCGTCATGGTGCGATCCCAAACAGCCGGAAGGTCGACCGCCCGGTCAGTTCCCTTGCGACGCCCAACTCGACCAGCCGGTCGCAAAACCGCCGCGCGGCCCGGTCGGTCATGGGGATCGACGTTCCACGAATGCGCGGCGACAGCATCGAGGCCGGTACCACCGCATCCTCGATCAGGAACAGATCGACCGCGGCATCCGATCCCTTCGCCCGGAGCTTCGGCGCAACGGCGCGAAGTGCCTCTGCGCGGCGGGCCAGATCCCGCGCCGGCCGGATCACAGCCTCGATGGACTCGAGGATCCGCGCCTGGACCGCCAGATCGGCCCCCTGCCCTGCTGCGGTCAGGTCGCGCAGAACCGCCTTTGTCAAACGCTGCGCAGTCACGGGCAGCACGTGCTTCCAGTTCAATGCCCGCGCCAAGACGATGTCGGACAGCAGGCAGGCGGCCCGTTCCGCCCGGTCGTCGACGTCGAGCATGGCGCGGAGGACGGCGACGCAACCCGACAACGGACCATGGGTCCGTGCGCGGTCCAATCCCAGGTCGAGCCAAGCGCCCACCTCGCCCGCGAAGTCCGCACCAACGAAGTCGGCGATCTCGCCCGTCCGGCCTACGCGAAGCCGGACGCCTTCGCGCCAGAACGCCAGCAGGTCGCCATCCGGGCCACGCGCCTCCCCTCGCGGCGTCAGGTGGTAGGCGTCGCGAATATCCGCCTCCCTCGCCAGCCGCCCTTCCAGTTTCGAGGTCGCCGTCGCCGCGCTTAGCGCCAGACGGTTGGCCAGCAGCTTCACCGGCACACAATGTCTGGGGTCTCCGACCAGCTGATCGAGCACCGTCAGCGCGGTTCCGGACCGAAAGGCCACAGTTTCAATGGTTTCTGGCCGCGCAGTGGTGACCCAGCCCGGCAGTTTCGGTAGGGTGTTCAGGTCGTCCTGGATGGCTGCGGGTTGGTATGTCATGCCACAACACTAGTGTCGCTTAGCCCTTAAAGCTGATAATTTGATCTGCCTGATTTCAATAAGTTAGCTTTGCACTTAAATATGAGAATTAGCACTTAATTTGATAACAGAGACTGGACTTTAGCACTTAATTCGATAATCGTGGCTCCGATTTTGTCGGGCTCTTATCATGACCGAACCACTTCCAGACGAGATAGACGACGCCGTGTGGGCAGAAGCCTGTCGCCGTGCGGCTGCGATCCGCAGATTCCTGGAATCCAGTTCCGGTGAGTCAACAGTGGCCGCTATTGCCGATCTTGCCTCCGAACTGCAGGTCAGCCAAGCGA
>JAGRHX010000816.1 GCA_020444775.1 Gammaproteobacteria bacterium | reverse complement strand
CACGATGACTGGCAGCTCGGTCGCTGGCGGATCTATCTGGACAGCCCGATGGCGGTCAAGGTCATCGAGGTCTATCGGCGCCACCACCAGATCTTCGACCGCGAGGCATTGGCCGACTGGCACGGTCCCGAGAACCCCTTCCGCATGCCCAACCTGAAGCTGGTGTCGGCAGTGGAGGAATCGCGTGCCCTGAACGAAGTCGATGGCGGCGCGATCATCATCGCCGGATCGGGCATGTGCACCGGCGGACGCATACTGCATCACCTCAAGCAGAACATTTCGACGCCCGCCACCCAGATCGTAATCGTCGGCTATCAGGCCGAGGGCACGCTCGGTCGGGCCTTGGTGGACGGGGCACCACAGGTATTGATTCATGGCGACACCTATGCGGTGCGCGCTCGAGTGCATACCGTCGGCGGTCTCTCCGCGCATGCCGACGAGCCGGGACTGTGCCGCTGGTACGAGAACCTGCGCAATCGACCACCGGTGCAGCTGGTGCATGGTGAGCCGCACCGCCGCGATGCCCTGGCCCGGACCCTGCGTACACGCTACGGCATAGACGTCGGTCGACCCGCGCCCGGAGACAGCCTCGATCTGGCCCGATCGCGCTGACAGCCCCCGTCATCCAGTCAACCACACACCCCCAGAGCAGAGCGCGAACGTCCGCATGACCCAGAACAGCGAACACAGCGACGATACACCGGCCCATGTAGGGCTGCATGCGGCGCACACCCCGAACCGCGCCGCGATCATCATGGCCGAGACCGGCCAGCGCGTGACCTTCGCACAGTACGAAGCGCTCTCCAATCGATGCGCTCATCTGGCTCGGTCGCTGGGGCTGAAACGCGGTGACAACATGGCCGTGTTCATGCCCAATCATCCCTGGTACCTGCCGCTGGTCTGGGGCGGCATGCGCGCGGGGTTACGTGTGACCACCATCGCCACCCATCTGGCCGCGGCGGAGGTCGATCACATCCTCGCCGACTGTGGTGCCCGTATGCTGATCGGTGCCGCGTCTCGCGCCGAGATCCTGGGTGAGGTACGGATGGCTGGTGTCCCTGCGGCAGCCCGACTCATGCTCGATGGTCGTGAGCATGAATCTCTGGGTTTTCATGACCTGGAAGCCGCGCTACACGAGCAACCGGATACGCCTATTGCCGACCAGTCCGAAGGCGTGGAGATGCTCTACTCCTCGGGCACCACGGGCGTGCCCAAGGGCATACGCAAACCCCTACCCGATCAGCCGTTCGGTCACCCGAACCCGGCCCACCGGCGGATCATGGCCATGTATGGTATCGACCGGACATCGGTCTACCTGTCACCGGCCCCGCTGTATCACGCCGCGCCGCTCTCGTTCAACCTGCGCGCGCATCGTTTTGGCGCCACCACGGTGATCATGCAACGCTTCGATCCGCAGCTGGCGCTCCAATGCATCGAGCGCCATCGGGTCACCCACAGCCAGTGGGTACCGACCATGTTCGTGCGCATGTTACGCCTGCCGCAGGCGATTCGTGAACGCTACGATCTGAGCAGTCACTGCTGCGCCATTCATGCCGCCGCGCCCTGCCCACGCGAGGTCAAGCACGCCATGATCGATTGGTGGGGGCCGATCGTTCGCGAGTACTACGGTGGCTCTGAAGGTAACGGCATGACCGCCCTTGACTCACACCAATGGCTTACGCACCCCGGATCGGTCGGCCGCGCCATCGTCGGCGAGATCCGGATCTGCGACGAGCGAGGCAGCGTGTTGCCCCCGCATCGGACCGGCACCGTGTACTTCGCCAACGGCAACCCCTTCGAATACCACAACGACCCGGCAAAGACCGCGGCGTCTCGTCATCCACAGGGATGGACCACGCTCGGCGACATCGGGCATGTGGACGAGGATGGCTATCTGTACCTCACCGATCGCCACGCCCACGTAATCATCTCAGGCGGTGTGAACATCTATCCGCAGGAAGCCGAGAACCGATTGCTCACGCATCCAAAGGTGATGGATGCGGCGGTCATCGGCGTACCGGACGAGGAGTTCGGCGAGGCGGTCAAGGCCGTGGTGCAGCCGCTGAACCCGAGTGATGCTGGCGACGAGCTCGCGCGTGAGCTCATCGACTACTGCCGCGGCGCGATGTCGCATGTGAAGTGCCCACGCTCGGTCGATTTCGTCGACAGCCTGCCTCGCCAGGAGAACGGCAAGCTCTACAAGCGGCTGCTCCGCGAGCGGTACTGGCCGCGCTGATCGCACTCCGTGGGCGTCCGGGACACCCGCGCCGTGGGTCGCGGCGCGGCGTTCAGAAGCGCACCCGGGCCGGCGGCACCGGCAACCCAGGTACCGGCACCCTGATCCGGTACACTCCACCACCGTCGTCTCGACCGGTGCCGTCCGTACCCGACACGATGTAGAGATCGCGCAGATCGTCGCCACCGAAGCAGACACTGGTCGGCATGTGGAACGGCGTGCCGATGCGCTCGCGCAGCGATCCGTCCGGATTGAACACCAGCAATGCGTCGCCGCGTGCCACCGCAACCCAGACGGCACCGTCCTCGGATAATGCCAGCCCGTCCGGGATCCCGGGCTCTACACGTGCGAACACCTGCCGCTCACCGACACCACCATCCTCGTGCACCTCATACATGCCGACGATGTTGTTACGTGAATCAGCGTGATAAAGGGTCTTGCCGTCAGGCGAGAAGCCCAGTCCGTTGGTCAGCTTGATGTCGTGCGCGAGCACGTGGTGACTGCCATCGAGATCGATGAGATGCAGATGCCCGGTCTTGCGTCCTGCCTGATCGCCGAACGGCGAGCCACCCAGGGAGCCGACGTAGATTCGACCACCCTCATCGGTGGTCAGGTCGTTGAAGCCGATGATGTCGGGCACACAGTCGTTGCCGAGCAGCACCACGGTACCGTCAACGTCCGCGCCCTTGTAGGCCACGTTGCGGCCCCCGACCACCAACCCGCCGCGCTCGTGCAAGGCCATGCCACCGATGCCACGTCGATGCTCGACCACCTGGGTGACCCGGCCCGCCCGATCCAGACAGAACACCCCACCATTGTGCACGTCGCTGTACAACAGCCCTCTTTGCGGATCCCATACCGGTCCCTCGACCAGGCCGTAACCTGTCGCCAGTTCCTCCATCAGCCCGCCCCCTTTGATGACTAGTGGCCTTCGCGTTCACCCGCGGCCGCGTGAACACCCGTCATGGCATGCACTCAGAACGCGGCCCTATACAGTCCGCCGTCGAGCAGGATGTTCTGCCCGGTGATGTAACCGGCCTGTCGGCTGCACAGGAAGGCGCAGGTCTCGCCGAACTCCTCGGGGCTGCCGAAGCGCGCGGCCGGAACCTGCGACAGCTGTCCCTGCTCCTGTTGCGCCTCGCTGATACCGGTGGCCGTGGCCCGCGCCGTGATACCACTGCGCAGCCTGTCGGTATCGAAGAAGCCGGGCAGGATGCCGTTGATCGTGACGTTGTGCTGGGCCACCGTGCGACAGACACCGGCCAGGAAGGCAGTCAGGCCCGCGCGCGCCCCGCTGGACAGATCCAACCCCGGCACCGGCATCTTGATCGAGACCGATGTGATATTGACTATCCGACCGAATCCACGCGCCACCATGGGATCGATCACTGCTTTGATCAGCTCGATGGGCGTGACCATGTTCATGGTCACTCCATCGAGCATGGCCTGCCGGTCTATCTCGCGGAAGTCCCTGTGCGGCGGCCCGCCGTTGTTGTTGATGAGGATATCCGGATCCGGGCACGCGGCCAGCAGCTCGGCCTGTCCCTGCGGCGTGCTCACGTCGGCAATGACCGGTATCACCGCCACGTTGCTGACCGCCTTGATGTCGGCCACGGTACGCGCCAGCGCTGCCTCGTCGCGGCCGTTGACGACCACGTCCACACCGTTCTTCGCCAGCGACATCGCGCAGGCCCGGCCGAGCCCTCGGCTCGACGCACAGACGATTGCCCGGCGACCGGTGATTCCCAGGTCCATAGCTGCCTCCATCAATCAGTCGGTTGTATCAATTCATCCAGCCCCGGCATGGCCGTCAGCGGCTACCCCACTGCTCCCAGAACACCACGCTGTCGAGCGGCTGGCGACGCGCTGGTTTGAAGTCGGTACCTCGTGTATAGGCCACCGGCAGCAGACCGACCTGGATGAAGTCATCGGGGATCGACAGCAGTCGCGCCGCTTCGTCCGCATGCTTCAGATGCAAGGTGGTCAGACAGGATCCCAAGCCGCGTGAGCGCAGAGCCAGCTGAAAGCTCCACACGGCAGGGAAGATAGACCCCATCAACCCGGCTACCGCGTTGAGCGGCGCACTTGCGTCGATCTGCCCACGAATGCACGCCAGCACGTGCACCGGGACCCGATGAAAGTTGTCGAGCAGATACTGCGCGGACTCGAACACCCGCCGATCCTGATCCCGGCCCTCACGGGCGGCGTCTTCACGCGCGGTTCGCAGATAGTCAGCGGCACCCATTCGATACAGCTCGGCAAGCCGCTGTCGCTTTGCCGCATCGGTCACGACCAGGAAGCGCCAGCCCTGTCGATTCGAGCCGGTCGGCGCCTGCAGGGCCAGGGCCAGACATGCATCGATCACCCCCCGGTCCACCGGACGGTCCAGGTCCAGGCGTTTGCGCACTGCTCGCGTGGTACTCAACAATCGGTCCGTGGATTCCAGATCGAACATCACGCCGCTCCCCTTGCCCATCCGTTCGCCCATCGAATCGTCCACCCGGACCGAAACGGCCACGCGCGCTGCGCGCCTGGCGACGGATTCGGTCATCGAATCCGTTACACTGCCATGCCGGCGCCATCCTGACCAGGGTGCGTACCTTCACCCATACAGGACGCCGCGGCCGTGGCCACGGTCGATGCGTTGTCCATCCGTCACCGAGATCATGAGAGGTACCCGATGCCCATCGAGCTATGGAAATCAGGCGTCGCCGCTCCGAGAGCCATTCTCAACGAGGCCCGGCGCACCGAAGCCGCCGGGTGGGACGGACTTATGGTGGTGGACTCACAGAACCTGTCCGGCGATGCCTATGTGGCACTGGCGATGGCCGCCACCGTCACCGAGCGCATCGGTCTCGGCACCGGCGTCACCAACAGCGTCACCCGGGTAGCGGCGGTTACGGCGGGAGCCATCGCCAGCGTGCACCGGGTATCCGACGGCCGCGCCACCCTGGGGATCGGGCGCGGCGATTCGGCACTTGCGCATCTGGGCCGTGCACCGGGACGCGTCGCCCATTTCGAGCGTTATCTGCGTCATCTGCAAACCTATCTGCGCGGTGAGTCGGTACCCTTCGACGAGCTGCAGATGCCCATCGAAATCGCACCGCCGATGTCCGCACTGGAGCTGGCCGACGCGCCCCCCGCCAGCCGCATCGACTGGATCGCCGATCTCAACCGGCGGCTGCCCAAGGTCCTGGTCGAGGTCGCCGCCACCGGTCCGCGGGTCATCGCCATCGCCGCGCTACACGCCGACCGGATCATGTTCGCCTTGGGCGCCGAACCGCAACGGATCGCCTGGGGCATGCAGATTGCCCGCGATGCGCGCCTAGCGGCAGGTCTGGACCCCGACGGCATACGCTTTGGTGCCTACGTGCAATGTGCCGCGCATCCCGACTTGCAGATCGCGCGCGATCTGGTACGTGGTGGCACGACCACCTTCGCACGCTTCTCGGTAATGCACGGCAAGACCGCCGCGCCGGTCAGCGAATCGCAAGGTGAGGTGCTGGATGCGTTGCGTCGAAACTACGATATGCGCGCACACACGCGCGGCGACTCGCGTCAGGCCGGCGTCCTCACCGAGGCTTTCATCGATCGCTTCGCCATCGTCGGCCCACCCGAGCAGGTCGTCGCGCGGATCGAAGAACTCGCCGCGCTGGGCCTGGACAAGCTATCGCTGACCACGGTCGGGCGTGGCACGGCCGAGGCCCAGGCGGAGCGCGCCAGGGAGATCCTGGAACGCGAGGTCCTGCCATGCATCAACCGTCAACGGGCGTATTGATCTGCGCCTGTGCAGCCGGGCCGCCACCTTCGCACCCGACGAGTGACGACCGGTGGGTCTGGCCCACACCGTCCGAGCCAGCACCTGGAGAATCGTTTGCGCGCTGTCCCCGACCTACCACTGAACGTCTTTCGCTGCCTGCTCGCCCTCACGCTACTGGTCACGGCGTCGCTCACCAGCCATGAGAGCATGGCTCTGGAGCCCTCACATCTACAACGCCTGCTCGCCGGCGCGGATTGCCTGAAATGCAATCTCCGGCAGGCGGACCTCAGTGGTGCGAATCTGGCCGGACGTGATCTGGGCGGCGCCTTCCTGAGCGGCGCCAACCT
>JAGRHX010000815.1:1461-2616 GCA_020444775.1 Gammaproteobacteria bacterium | reverse complement strand
CGGGGCCATAGCCGGCGCCGTCCCAGGCAACGCCCAGAACCGGCGGTACCAGTCCATGCTCGGCCATGCATGCCGCGACATGGGCCAGGTGGTGTTGTACCGCGATGTGGGGGAGCCCTGTCGCCTCGGCTGCGTGAGCCGAGGCGTATTCCGGGTGCAGGTCGCACGCTACGAGGCGTGGTTCTATGTGCAGTAGCCGAACCGAGTCCGCCACCGCCCGGGCGTGGACCGTGCGCGCCGCCGCCGTCTCAAGATCGCCTATATGCCCGCTCATGACCGCGCGATCCGTTGCGCCTAGGACGACGGTCGTCTTCAAGTGCCCGCCCATGGCCAGGATCCCGGCTCGCATGCCTTTCACTGAAACCGATACAGGCGCATAGCCACGCGCGCGGCGCAGGATGAGTTCGCGTCCGCAGACGATACGCGCTACGGAGTCATCGACTGGCCGCGCGATCGGTCGATCATGGACCAAAAACAGATCGGCGATCCCGGCCAGTCTGCGCCTCGCTTCATCCTCTCCGGTAACTATCGGCTCATTGGCGAGGTTGCCGCTGGTGGCGACTACGGGGAAGCCGAGTTCACGCATCAGCAGGTGGTGCAACGGCGCATAAGGCAAGAGCGCGCCGAGCCATGGGTTGTCCGGCGCGACCGTGGTCGCGATCGAGCTGCACTTTCGCCGCACCAACACGATCGGCCGTGCTGGGCTGACCAGCAGCGCCTCCTCGACCGGCGAGAAATCACAGCCCTCGCGGAGCATGGTGAGCGAAGGAAACATCACGGCAAAGGGCTTTTCTTCGCGCCGCTTGCGCTGACGGAGTTTTTGGACGACCGTATCGCTGCGCGCATCGACGATCAAATGAAACCCTCCAATCCCCTTTGCTGCAACGATCTGCCCCCGTCGAATGGCCGAAGCGGTCGCGAGCAAAGCTTCGTGTTCGCGGGCGACGACCTTCCCGCCCGCGGTCCAGAGGGCGAGCCGCGGACCGCAGGCAGGACAGGCGTTGGGCTCGGCGTGAAAGCGGCGGTTCTCGGCATTTTCGTATTCGGCAGTGCAAGCGGGACACATCGGGAAATGCCTCATCGAGGTCCGGACCCGGTCGTACGGTATGTCCTCGATGATGCTGTAACGGGGCCCGCATTGGGTGCAGTTGATGA
>JAGRHX010000815.1:0-1424 GCA_020444775.1 Gammaproteobacteria bacterium | reverse complement strand
CAATCTTCGCAGGTCGCGAGGTCTGGCAGCACTTCTGCCGTGCGGGCGCCAGAGACCGCGCTCGCACGGATCGCGAAAGCTACGTCACCGCGCCAGTCGATTTCGTGAGTCTCGATCGCGGCTACCGCAGCATTCGGGGGTGGTGTTTCGCGGATAAGGTGGACCAACGTGTCCACGTTCCGCGAATCGCCTTCCACTTCGACCGTCAGGCCCTGGGCCGAGTTCTCGACCCAGCCAAAAAGCTTCAGCGACCGCGCTCGCTGGTAGACGAAAGGTCGGAAGCCGACACCCTGCACAGCGCCGTGGACAAGGAGACGAACTCGCTTGCGTGCGCTTGTTCCGGTTTCGGTCGGAGAAGGCGGCCGGTTCATCCGTTCAGACCTCCACCTCTACGCTCTCCAGCATGACATCCTGAGCATCTGCGTCTTTGGTATCGTCCGACACGGTCACGTCCAATCTGGCGCCTTCGGCGATCGTGCCGGCGCTGGCCCGCTCGAAATGCTCGGTGAAATGCTCGACCGAAAAGTGACTCAGTGCGCCAAGCCAGACCGAGACGCCGGTGACGCGCCGCGCATGCTCCGCTTCTGCGATCTCTCCAATCTGGCGTATCAAGTTCTCCATCAGGTGGGCTTCGTGCATCGTGGTTTCCTTCCCGGTTCCATGTCGTCGATAATCTCCGATCCCAGGCGCTGGACCACTTTGGCAACTGCCGCGCTGGCGGCGGGCGTTAGCGGCGCACCGAGGTCGAAACACTCACCCTCGATCGCGTAGACGATGCAGCGCGCCGGCAACTTGCCGAGCGCTCGGGCGAGTTCGACCGCCTCCGCAAGGCCGAACCCATGCGTCGACAGGCCACCCAGGCCTTGCGGCAGTGCCGCAGCGCTGACGTCGAAGCGGTACACTGTGCCCGCTGGCGCGCCGGACTGACAGGCATCGATCAGAAAGGCAGCCGCTGCACCGTCAAGGCGGGCTAGCAACGCTGTTGCCTCGCCGTCGTGCTCGGTCACTTCGACGTTGTCCGGTGCCATCTGGAGCAAAAGACGAGCAACCTTCCGGCCCGCCGCGTCGTCGCCTCGCTCAGGATTGCCGATACCGAGCACGATCTGGCGGGAGACGGAGTTCGACATGGCTTATCCTCGATCAAGATCGAGGCGCAGGAAATGGGCCGAGCAGGAGATACAGGGGTCGTAGTTGCGAACCGTCTGCTCGCAGCGATGGCGAAGCTCGTCATCGGGCAAATCGAGAAAATCGCCGATGTAACTCGCGAGATCTTCCTCGATGCTGGCCTGATTCTGTGAAGTCGGCGGCACGATCCGGGCTTGGGCGATGAGGCCGTCCGATTCGAGACGATAGTGGTGATACAAGAGTCCGCGCGGCGCCTCGGTCGCGCCGTAACCGCTTCCGGCGCATGGTTCGACCGGTAC
>JAGRHX010000814.1 GCA_020444775.1 Gammaproteobacteria bacterium | reverse complement strand
TGCAGCAGCGGCAGTAGCCAGGGACACAACAGGTTGCGCAGCAACCCGGAATCCTGTCCCCCGGCGTGTGGCGCGCGCGGCATACGGTAGGGCAGCATGAGCTGTACCCAGGTCGAATCGAAGCGCGCCAGGGACAGGCTCTCGTGGATACCGTCGCCGTCCAGGCCGTCCACCCGGGTGCGGATCCGCGAGCGGCTGTAGAAGGGAGCATCCTCCAGCGTCCGCAGCACGGCCGTTTGGTTGGCGGCCTCGCTACGCTGGGGCCGTGGCATTCGCCATATGCTGCGTGGTAGCTGGATGGTCTCGGGCGGTGGTATCGACTCCAGGTGACCGTCGGGATGTGCGAGCAGGGCGTGTGTGATCTGCTGACGCGTGACGGTTTCCACGTCGTAGAACAGCGCCGTTCGGGAGCCATGCACGCTGCGCGACCACGACCAGCGGGCAAATGCCTGTTCCAACGGCTGCTCGCCCCAATTGCTGTCCAGATATGCCGAGCCGGTCCAACGTAGCACCGGGCTGCGGAGTTCGACCTCGACCCGGGCGATGGGCGCGATTGGTCGCCATTGATGGCGGCCATGCTCGTCCAGAGAGAGCGTCCGCTCCGCCAGTCCTGTCGGGTACAGCTTGAGTTGCCCGCGCACCGCTCTGGGCAGTGGGCAGGTCGTCTCCGCGATCTCCACGGTCAGCGCATCGCCTTCCCATTGCATGCTGCTCGGGCCAATCGCCAGATGCGTGGCGCTGCGCTGGAGCTGGGCACGACCACGCTCGGTCAGCGTCCAGCGATGCCCTCCGCGGCCGTAAAGCACCACGTTCATGGCGGAGTACTCGCGAGGGTCGCTGCTCGCGACCTTTCTTGCGCGGGCATAGAACGGCGAGAAGACGCTGCCAATGAAGCCAATCACCGTCAGTGCGTTGTCGCCGCAATCGCTGATCGCGTCCAGATACCACCAGGCGTAACCGTTGTCCGGCACCGGGCGGTCGAAGTCGGGAAAGGTCTTGCACGAGCGCTCGACACCAGCAGATTGGGTGCTCACCAGCGCGTCCTCCTCAAAGTTCCGCCAGCAGATGCTGCGCCGCCATGACACCTGATAGGGCTGCCATCGGCACGCCAGGGCCGGGGTGTGTGCTACCGCCGGCTAGATACAGTCCCGGAATCCGGGTCTTTGTATCCGGTCGCCTGAAGGAACCCTGCCAGCCGTGTGACACCGCGCCGTACAGTGCGCCGTTGGTGCCCGGAAACAGCCGCGAGAACTCGTAAGGCGTGGTCACGTGACTGTGGTTGTCCTCGTGCTCGATCTGCAGCCCGCAACGCGTCAGCGTGCCGAAGGCCGCTCGCGCGCAGGCATCGAGCTCAGCCGCGCACATGGGACCGCTGCTACCGATTGCGGGCGCGTTGACCAGACATAGCAGGCGTTCCCGGTCGCTGCTGGTTGGCTCCTGGCACTGCTCTCTGTCTTGGGCGCAGACATATACCGTCGGCTGTCGCGGTAGCTGACGGTGCTCGAAGATCGATTCGAACTCGGCCCGATAGTCGTCGGAGAAGAAGACGTTGTGACGCAGAAGCGGGAAGCCACGGGTGCGCGCATGCAGGTTCCAGGTCACCGCCGACAGGGAGCGCCGTGCAGCAGTGACTGGTGGCACGCAGGCGCGGATGCCGTCGCCCAGGCAGCCCGCGGCGATCGCGGCCGCATCGGCATTGCAGATGACCGCGTCGGCACGGTGCCACTGGTCATCGTCGGTGCGTATTCCGCCTATGCGACCGCCACGCAGCTCGATGCGTGAGACCCTGCGTCCGAGCTCGATACGGGCGCCGAGCTCGGTCGCCGAGCGGGCCAGCGTAAGCGCGAGCTGCTGCATGTCGCCTTCGACCAGCCATACGCCCTGGTGTTCGACGTGGGCAACCAGCATCAGTGTTGCCGGGCACTGGAAGGGTGATGAACCGCAATAGGTGGCGTAGCGGCCGAACAGCTGGCGCAGGCGTGTGTCGCGGAAGTATCGACCAAGCGCGGACCAGAGCGTGGCGTAGGGTGCGATCCGCAGAATACCGTTGACACCACGCAACCCTTGCGTGCGGATGGTGTTGGCAGTGAGCGAGAACGGCGATGGCTTCGGTGCACGTAAGAAGGTGCACTCGAGTGTCTGGTAGATCTCGCGGGCGCGACGACTGAAAGCCAAGAACCCACGTGCCTCCGCGGCCCCGCTCAGACGACCGATGGAATCGGCGGACCGTTGCTCATCGCTGTAGAGATCCAGACTGGCGCCGTCGCACCAGGCATGTCTGGCGATGCGTTCGGCGCGAGTGAGAACCAGTCTGTCGTCCAGATCCAGCCCGCAGCGCTGGAACAGCTCGTCGAACACCCAGCGCATGGTCATGACGGTAGGCCCGGCGTCTATGCCCGTGTCGCCGACCCGAACCTGGCGCAGCTTGCCACCCACCTCGTCCCTGGCCTCGATGACCCGAACCGGAATTCCCCTGGCGGCGAGCAGCATTGCTGCGCTCAATCCGCCTACCCCGGCGCCAACGACCACGACCTCTGTGCTGCGCATGGATGTGCCTCTGCAGCCGATTCATGTGCGGCGGGTTCACGCCGCTGGCCCGTGCAAGAGCTGGATTGCTTTTGATTCGAGCGTGTGTCTACTATAAATGACACTTCAGGTGACAAGTCAACCTGACTTAGAAAGACGGCCCAGCACGCTGCGATGCAAACGCGCGAACCGGGTCGGGTATCGAGGCCATCCTGCATACCGGATCCGGGAGGACTGCGATGGATGCTGTTGCCAGAATCGAGCAATCCCTGGAGGCCGCGTTGCGGCGTGCCGTGTCCTGCGAGTCGCCACCGCTACTCGGAGGTGCGATGCAGCACGCGGTGCTGCCTGGCGGCGGACGCATACGACCGCGGCTCTGTCTGGCGGTTGCGCGTGCCTGTGCCGAGGACCATCCACGGCTGAGCGATGCGGCCGCGTGCGCGATCGAGCTGCTGCATTGCGCATCGCTGGTGCACGACGATCTGCCCTGCTTCGACGATGCCGAGCTGCGACGCGGCCGACCCTCCGTGCACACGGCCTTCGGCGAGCCCCTTGCAGTGCTCGCTGGCGACGCGCTGATCGTGCTCGCGTTCCAGACCCTTGCGTCGGGCGCGACAAGCATGCCATCACGTCTGCCTGGGTTGCTGGAGGTGCTCGCAAGCGCGGTGGGTATGCCGGCCGGAATCGTCGCGGGCCAGGCAATGGAAAGCGAGCCACGGCTCTCTCTGGGCTGCTATCAGCAAGCCAAGACCGGCGCGCTGTTTCGAGCCGCGACGACCATGGGGGCGTTGGCCGCTGGGGCTCCGCCAGATCGGTGGGGAGCGCTGGGCGAGCATCTGGGCGCTGCCTACCAGGTTGCCGACGACATCAAGGACGTGGTGGCGAGCGAGATCGAGACCGGTAAGCCGAGCATGCAGGACGAGCGCCTGGACCGGCCCAGCAGTGCCCGGAGCCTGGGCGTGAAGGCGGCCGTGAGCTTGCTCGAGACGCTTCTTGAGCGGGCTCTGAGCTCGGTGCCTGATTGCCCCGACGCTGAGTGGCTGCGGCAGCAGGTCGCGCTCGAGAGCGCGCGAATCCTTCCGGCACGAATCATGCGCCTGGCTGCTTGACCGATATCGGAGATGACTCGATGCGCTTCTCCCACACGGCTGGTGGCACAGCCCGTCTGCCCGGTCGACTGAGTGCTGGCCTGAGGGAGCGCTGGTTCTCGTTGCGCAACGGTCTGCTCGCCAGCGAGCGCTTTCGTCGCTGGGCCGCGGCGTTTCCGCTGACAAGGCCCATTGCGCAGCATCATGCGCGAGAGCTGTTCGACCTGTGCGCTGGTTTCGTGTACTCGCAGGTGCTGTTCGCTTGCGTGCGACTGAAGCTGCTCGAACGGTTGCAGCAGTCAGCGGCTGATGCGCGGACTCTGGCGAGCGAGCTCGATCTGGACCTCGATTCGGTGACCCGGCTGCTGGATGCAGCACGCTCGTTGCGCCTGCTGTCCCGGCTCGACGATACGCGTTACGCGGTCGGGCCGCTGGGTGCCGAGATCCTGGGCGACCCGGGCGTGCAACACATGGTGCTGCACCATGCGATGCTGTATCGAGATATCGCCGACCCGATCGCGTTGCTACGTGGTGAACCGGGCAGTGGCGCTCTTCGGGACTACTGGGCCTATGCGACGCGTACCGATCCGCTTGTCTTGAACGAGACGGATGTCGGCCCTTACACCCGCTTGATGGCTTCGTCGCAGCCGATGATCGCGAGCGAGATACTCGCTGTCTGCTCGCACTTCGGCCGGGCCAGCCGGGTGCTGGATATCGGTGGCGGTGACGGCACCTTTCTCGCGCGCCTGGCTCGATGCCACCCGCACCTGAAGCTCGCGCTGTTCGATCTACCTGCGGTGACGGCACGAGCGCGAGTCGCGCTCCACGGGCACGGTCTGGATCGGCGCATCGACATACACGCCGGAGATTTCCTGCGCGATCCGATACCGACGGGTGCCGATCTGATGTGCCTCATCCGCATCATCCATGATCATGACGATGCTGATGCACACCGGCTCCTGGTTGCAATCAGAAAGGCATTGCCGCCCACGGGCAGGCTGTTGCTCGCCGAGCCGATGGCTGGCACGCGTGGTGCTGAGGCAATGGGCGATGCGTATTTCGGCTTCTATCTGCTGGCCATGGGTAAGGGTCGCCCTCGCACGCGCGACAGACTCCGCGAGATGCTGCGTAGCGCAGGATTCGAGTCGATAGAATCCGTTCCAACAAGGCTGCCGTTGCTGGTGCGAATACTGATCGCAGGTTGATCCGATTCGGCGAATGTAATTATCAATTGACATTATCAAGTGTCCATATAAACTGACACTCAAGCTAGAGAAGGCACCACACAGCCGGTGGGACCGCAACATGCAAAGCCTCGCAGTCGTACTCGACAAGCCCGAACACCTCTCACTCAGAGCTCTGGAACTGAGCGAGCCCGGCAGCGCCGACCTGGTCGTAGACATCGAGTTCTCTGGTGTCAGCACCGGTACCGAGCGTCTGCTCTGGTCCGGACGTATGCCGGCATTCCCTGGAATGGGCTACCCGCTGGTCCCGGGCTATGAATCAGTCGGACGCGTGACACTTCCGGACGCTGCTGGTGTGTTCGCCACCGGGCAACGCGTGTTCGTGCCGGGCGCGAGCTGCTTCGGACCGGTCCGCGGCTTGTTCGGCGGCACGGCGTCGCGACTGGTGGTGCCGGCGTCCAGGGCGGTGGCTGTCGATGAAGCAGCGGGGCCGGAGACGATCCTGCTGGCGCTCGCGGCGACCGCGCACCATGCACTGACCGCGCCCGGGGCGCGTCCGCCCGAGCTCATCATCGGCCACGGCGTACTCGGCCGACTGCTGGCGCGCTTGTCGCTCGCGCTTGGCGGTCCGCCTCCGGTTGTCTGGGAGCATGCCTGCGAACGGCAGGGCGGTGGCGTTGGCTACGCGGTGATCGAGCCACGGTCGGATGAGTGCTTCGACTACCACAGCGTCTACGACGTGAGCGGCGACGCCAGCCTCGTGGACGGCCTGCTCGAGCGACTCTCGCCACTGGGTCATGGTGAGCTGGTGCTGGCCGGCTTCTATGCCGAGCCGATCCGTTTCGACTTCGTCAAGGGCTTCATGCGTGAAGCGCGGCTGCGGATAGCCGCGCAATGGCGGCGCGAAGACCTCAATGCCGTGAACGGTCTGGTGGCCAGCGGTCGACTGTCGTTGGACGGGCTGATCACACACCGAGCCGCTGCCGCCGAGGCGGCAGACGCCTACCGCA
>JAGRHX010000813.1 GCA_020444775.1 Gammaproteobacteria bacterium | reverse complement strand
ATGGGCGAGGGCGCCGGCGTGGTGGTGCTGGAGGAGCTGGAGCACGCCCGTGCTCGCGGTGCCAACATCGTCGCGGAGTATCTGGGGATGGGCATGAGCAGCGACGCCTATCACATCACCCTGCCACCCGAGGACGGGGACGGCGCGCGACGCTGCATGGTGCTGGCCATGAAGGACGCAGGCATCAATCCAGAGCAGGTCCAGTACGTCAACGCGCATGGCACGTCCACACCGGCCGGCGATGTCATCGAGATCCGTGCCATGAAGGGTGCCTTCGGCGACCATGCTCGGTCTCTGGCGGTGTCCTCGACCAAGTCCATGATCGGTCATCTGCTCGGCGCCGCGGGTGGCGTCGAAGCGGTCTTCACGGTGCTCGCCTTGCGCGATCAGGTCGCTCCACCGACCATCAATCTGGATGAGCCGGACGACGAGTGTGACCTGGATCTCGTGCCGCATACTGCTCGTGAGATGGCCATGGACGTCGCGCTCAGCAATTCCTTCGGCTTTGGCGGCACCAATGGCACGGTCGTCTTCAAACGCTTTGCCTGAACGGCAGTGGGGGCGTCGCGCTGATTCGCGCGTGCGGCCCCTCGTGCGCGAGGAGCACGACTGAAGATGCTCAGACGAGCGCTGCTGCTGTTCGGTGTCGGGGTCATCCTCGCGGGCCTGGGGATCGGCCTGCTCGCGCTGCAACAGTATCGTAGCTTTCAGGCTGAGCTGCATCGATCGTTCGAGCTCGATACGGTCGAGGTCCTCGAGCTACCACGTGGCACGTCGCTGAAGACGCTCGCCTCGGAGCTGCAGCGCAGGGGCTGGCTCGAGCATCCCCACTACTTCGAGTGGTACGTGCGCTATCGTGAGGAGGCTGGCAAGCTCAAGGCTGGCGAGTATGAGGTGGCACGCAGCGAGACGCTCGAATCGCTGCTGCGAAAGCTGGTCGAAGGCCGCGTGCTACAGCATCAGATAACCTTCATCGAAGGCTGGACCTTCAAACAGCTGCGTGCCGCCTTGGCAGCGCATCCAGCCGTGCGACAGACGCTGGGTGACAAGAGTGACGCCGACGTCATGACGGCGCTGGGTCTGCCCAAGGAGCATCCCGAGGGCCGATTCTTCGCCGACACCTACGTGTTCACGACAGGCACGACCGATCTCGACCTGCTCCGGCGCGCTCATGTGATGCTGAAGCGACGGTTGGAAGAAGTGTGGGCCGAGCGTCAGTCGGACCTGCCGTTGGAGACCCCTTACGAGGCACTGATTCTGGCCTCCATCGTCGAGAAGGAGACCGGACAGGCCAGTGAACGTCCGCTGATTGCCGGCGTTTTCGTCGAGCGACTCCGACGGGGTATGCGCCTGGAGACCGATCCGACCGTCATCTATGGCATGGGGGAACGCTTCGATGGCAATCTGCGGCGCAAGGATCTGACCACCGACACGCCTTACAACACCTATATGCGTCACGGCTTGCCACCCACGCCAATCGCGACACCTGGCCTGGCGGCGTTACAGGCGGCCGTCAACCCGGTCGTGGACGGTTCCTTGTTCTTCGTTTCGAAGGGCGATGGAAGTCACTATTTTTCAAAGACCTATCGAGAACATCGAAGGGCTGTTGTGAAGTATCAGCTGGGTGGGCGCGCGGGGGGCGGATGAACCAGCCGGTACCGGCACGCGGCCGATTCATAACCCTGGAAGGCGTCGAGGGCGCGGGCAAGACCACCCAGGTCGAGCTGCTCCAGAGCTGGCTGGTCGAGGCGCTCACCAGCCTCGCGAGCCCGGACCCCGCCCCGGGGGTGGTGCGCACCCGAGAGCCCGGCGGCACACCGGTCGCCGA
>JAGRHX010000812.1 GCA_020444775.1 Gammaproteobacteria bacterium | reverse complement strand
CGCGCGCCGCGCCGCCGCCGCGACCATCTCGGCCGAGATGTCGGTGCCGAGCACCGCGCCGCTCGGACCAACACGGTCCAACGCCGCGAAGCTCACCAGACCCGTTCCACAGGCCACGTCCAGCACCCGCTCACCGCTCGCAAGGCAAGCCATCTCCAGCAACGCCGTGTGCGCTGGGCCGAGCTGCTCGCGCCAGCCCTGCTCGTACTCACCGACTGCCTGGTCCCAGCCATAACGTTGCACCCGCTTTTGCAATCGTGCTTCCATCGTTCATGCCTCCACGCCGTTCAATTCGAGGACACGCTGCAACGCCTGCGCGCGTGCGACCACGTCCAGATAGGGGCTGTGTCGTTCCGCTCTCTCCAGCAGCTCGCTGACGCGTGCCGCCGGCGCGGGGCTGGTGATACGCACGATGCTGCGAATCGCCTGATAGCCCGCGGTCACACCGGGAAAGCCGAGCTCGCCACGCGCATCGAAATCCGCCTGCACCTCGACCTCCACCGAATCCAGGGGCACCTCCATGCGTGCCGCCCAGATCCGTATGCCCATCGCCAGACAGCTGGCCAGCGCGCCTCGCCCCAGCATCCCGGGTGTCGGTGCGGAGTCGTTACCACCCGCCTTGCCCGGCAGGTCGGCCGCCAGCCGCCAATCACCCTCGCTGATCTCGCAGCGCAGGCCTACGTCGATACGGGCGCGCGTGACGGCGGTCAGATGACCGCGCTCCGGACGCAGCTCGAGCAGTCGCACGTTGCGTTCCGCGATCTCTTTCAGATGTCTCGAATCGTCCATCATCGTGTCCTCTCAGGCCGCGGCCACCACCGACGATTGGTTCGCCCCGTCCAGGAACCCGGCCAGGTGCGCGCTCAGTTCCAGCGCGTCGGCGCCCGCCCCATCGATCAGCGTGGACTTGCGTCGACGCATGAACGGCAGGCCCATCGCGTACAGCCCCGGTGTCTGCACGACCCCGCCGCGATGACGCAGACGCCCGTGCCGATCCAGCACCGGTACCTGCAGCCAGTCGTAGACCGGCGTGTAACCGGTCGCCCAGACCACGCTGCGAATGCCGCTCTTGCGCAGGTCCATCGATAACGGCGGCGCTGTCTCCAGACGTGTAGGCTCAGGGGTGTGCGCGGCCTCCAGCACCGCGTCCAGACCGACCCGAGACGACCAGTCGTCGAAGTTCTTCAACAATCGCTTCAGCTTCAGGTCCGCGAGCGTGACGTGATTGCGCAACGCCCCCGAGAACTGCGCGACGCCATCTTGAAGACCGACCAGCCGACCCACCGCGCGGACCCCGATGGCTGCCAGCGCGTTGAGATCCACGTCGCGCCGATCCGGTGATCCCATCAGCTGCAAGGAGGCGACGTTGCGTGCCCGCTCCAGATCGTCGACCTGCTCCTCACGCTCGTCGAGGATGCCGGCCGCATCCAGCCACCACTGGATGTCACGACCCCGGTACTGACGTGGCACCCGCACGTGCTCACCGACCGCCAGTGTCACCTCACGCCCGGAGCGCTGTAGCTCGTCCGCGATCTGCGCGCCGCTGGCCGATGCGCCCACCACCAGCACCCCGCCCGGTTCCAGTTGCGTCGGATTCCGGTACTGCATGCTGGTGAGGCTGCGTACCCCGTCCGGCAGCCCGGCGGCGAACCTTGGCACCTTCACTCGATTGCAGGCGCCGGTGGCTACAACCACCGCTCGCGCATGCCACACGCCGCGGGTGGTGATGGCGTGATAACCGTGGTCACTCTTCAACAGCGACTCGACACTCACCTGGGTATGCACCGGCGCCGAGATGCGCTCAGCGTAGCGCTCGATCATGCCGATGGTCTCGGGCATGCTGCGAAAGCCGTCCGGATCCCCGCTGGTGTCCACGCACCCCGGCAAACGGGTCTGCCAGCTCGGCGTGAGCAGACGCAGCGAGTCCCAGCGCTCGACACGCCAGGAATTGGCGATCTCCCCGCGCTCGAGCAGCACGTGGTCGATACCGCGTTGGGTGAGGCAATGACTCATGGCCAGCCCGGCATGACCGGCGCCGATGATGAGAGTTGTGGTGCGCATGGATTGAAGCTCCTGTTGTCCCTGATTCTGCAGTCTTCGTTCACCGTCCTGGATGGGGCGGCGGTGCGCTTGCGAGCCTGGCTGCAAACGCACCGCGCCTGGTGCTGCATCATGCGTCCAGGACTGCCGATGCAGCACATCACGCGTTGCGGCGTGCCTTCACGTCGACCGTGACGTTGGTGGGATTGGTGATGATGTCGAACACCGCCGAGCGCTTCTGCGACTGGGCGACGAGCGCTTGGATGTCGTCCTCGCTCGCGTCGGCGTCGATCTCGAAGTTGACACGGATGGCCTGGAAACCGTTGCGGACATCACCGTCGATACCGAGGATGCCCTGCAGATCCATGTCGCCTTCGAGGGTCGCCGCCACCGAGTTCAGCTTGATGCCGCGCATCTCGGCGACCGATGCGATCCCGGCGGTCAGACACCCCGCCAGCCCCGACAGCACCAGCTCCACCGGCGTCACGCCGTTGTCCTCGGCCGCGAAGAGCTCGGGATGATCGCTGTCGATCACGAAGGTACGCTTGTGACGCTGCTCCTGACCCAAGCCGTAGAAGCCGTCGACACGGGTCCGGCTGTGGGTGCCGTTCATCCAGCCACAGGTCGCACGCCAGGTGAACTTCGCCGCTTGCGGCGCATCGCTGAGCGCCGCCCTGGCGCCGAGCAGAGCCTGAACATTCACACCGTTTTCCGTATTGGTCGTTTGCATCTTCATATCCTCTTCAGGGTTGGTATCGACTCGTTTTGGTCGACAGGGTCATCTTGACCGTGGTCGATGTCCGCACGGTGTCCGGATCCGGAAAAGTTGTTTCAATTGTCTACATGTAGTTATCAGCGCGTGCACATGAAGCACCCGTGCTCCAGGCTCGCTCGATCCGAGTCAATACGATTCGCGACAGCTCCGCGCCGCGATCACGCCCACGACGGCACGGCGCACGCGGAGCGTGTCTCCGGCAGCGGATATCGGCATACTGGAGGGATGGCAGGCAGACAGGCAGCGCGACAGCGCCGACGGCGCTGTCGCGAAGATCATGGCGGGAGGGGATCGGTGTGGACCGCTCAGCGTGGATCGTGCGCTGCGTGATCCGGCTGGCCGTTCAGTGGCCGTGCGTCGCCCCTGGAGACGACCAGACCGGTGAGATGGTCCGGCGCGCTGCAGATGTCGCGCAGCAAGCGGGGATCGATACGTTGTAGATGGCGGACGGCGTCGGTGAATGCCGCCTCGGCCCGACGCGCACGGCGCCGACGCCGCAGGCCGTCGCGAAGACCGGCGAGCATGCGGCCGGGTACCGCCACAAGGGCCCGCGGCCCTGCATCGACCCGAACGTCGTCTGCATGGACGGCCACGCGATCGGGTATTTCGGTATCAAGGACGTCGCCATGGTCCGCGACACGCGCTGACGTGCCGGGCCGAAGGGCCACCAGGACACAGCGCGCTGCGCGGCCACGAGGACGCTCAGGGCCAGGCCGTGGGTCTTCTTCGAGATTCCGTGCGGTGCTGATTGCCGCGTTCATCGTTACATCTCCCTGTCGAGGCTCATAGAGGGTCCATTGCTGAGCGAGCCGGCGTGGGCTGTCAGTAGGGACGAGCCTACGCAGCGCTTGTCTCCGCACGATGTCTTCAGCCGACGAGGATGTAACAGTTGTAAACGCGTTGGTTCATCGGGTCGACGCCACGCCGCGTCGGTTCAACCGGCATCGCCGCTGTACACGTAGCCGATGCCGTGCACGGTCTTGATCAAGGTCGGTCGCTGTGGCTCACGCTCCAGCTTGCGGCGGATACGACCGACCCGGATGTCGATGCTCCGGTCGAAAGGGTCCCAACGCCGGTGGTGGGCGAGATCGAGCAGCTGATCCCGGGTCAGGACCCGCCCCGGATGCTCGGCGAAGGCGCGGACCAGATCGAACTCCATCGCCGTGAGCGTGACCTCCGCGCCGTGGGGGTCGAACAGCTTGCGGGCATCCGCGTCGATGGAATACGGTCCGAAGCGCAGACTGACGCTGGCCTGGGGCACCGGCGTGGCATCGTTTCGGACCCGCGTGCCACGACGCAGCACCGCCCGGATGCGAGCCAACAGCTCGCGCAGGTCCACCGGCTTGGCGACATAGTCATCGGCGCCCATCTCCAGTCCGACGACGCGGTCCACCACCTCGCCCGCGGCGGTCGCCATGACGATGGCCACATCGGTGCTCTCGCGCAGGAAACGCGCCAGTGACAGCCCGTCCTCGCCCGGCATGCGGATGTCGAGCACCACCAGATCCATGGCCTCACCGGCTTCGACCAGGTCTCGCAAGGCCTTGCCGCCCGCCGCCTCCAAGACCCGAAAGTCGTGCAGTTGCAGATAGTCCCGAAGTGTCTCTCGGATCAGTGCCTCGTCGTCGACGATGACGATGGTGGGGACGCTGTCGGGACCCTTATCGGCGACGATACTGGGATTGCTCATCATCGGATGCCTCCGCGGCTCGGGTCGGCGCTCGTCCCCACATCTTCGGTCGTGGCGGCCGGCAGACGGATACAGAACACCGCGCCCGGGCCCGTGCCGTTCTCCAGGTCCAGCATGCCGCCGTGGGCAACGACCACACGGTGACAAAGCGCCAGGCCGAGGCCGGAAGCCGCACCCACCTCCTGGGTCGTGAACAAGGGCTCGAAGATCCGCTGTCGCAGATCCTCCGGCACACCGGGTCCGTTGTCCTTCACCTTGATCGTGACCTCGCCGGTGCGGGCACGAAAGCCGGACGTGATCTTCAGCTCGCGTCCTTCGTGCACGTCCAGGAGCGCATGACGCGCGTTGAGCACGAGCTGTGTCAAGACCTGCACGAGCTGATTGCGATCGGCGTTGATAGGCGGCAAGCGAGCGGCCAATCGGCATCGGGTCTGGATCTGCGCGTCACGCAGCATGCTGGCACACAGCTCGAGCGCCTCCTCCAGCACCTCGTTGACATCCAGCAAGGTACGCGCGACCGGCTGCTGGCGGGCAATCGCCTGGAAGGCCTTGAGGATGCGCGAACACCGCGAGGCGGCCTCACCGATCTTCTCCGCGCGCTCCACGACTCGCGGGTCGGTGATCGTCTCCTGCATCAGCATCGCCTGCCCCACCACCACCGACAACGGGTTGTTGAGCTCATGAGCGACGCTCGCGAGCAGCTCGCCCAGCGCGCTGAGCTTCTCGGTCCGATACAGGGCCTCGCGTTGCCGGGAAAGCTCCTCCTCCATCTCGCGACGCTCACTGAGATCGAGGGCCGAGGCCACCACCACGTCGGTGCCACGATACTCGATGAGACGCGCCGACAGGGAGACGGGAAAGTGGCTACCATCGCCACGCGCGAGCTCGATCTCCAGCCCGTCCACCCGGTCCGCGCCACGCAGGCTCTGGCTGTAGGCGCGAACCCGCTGCAGACCCGATGCGGTCACCGGTGTCTGCGTGGAGGATCCGTCGTCACTGGACCTGTCGTCGCCGAACAAGGCCATGCTCGCCGGATTCTCGTAGAGGATCTCACCGGTATCGAGTCGCACCATGCTCACCGGCGCGGGACAGGCTTCGAGCACCTGTCGCACCAACGACTCCCGCTCGCGTAGCGCGACCTCGATACGTTTGCGCGAGCTGATGTCGGTGCGGGTCACGATCAGTCCACCGTTGGCGATTGCGGTCGCGTTGACCAGCTTCCACTGGCCATCCGCCATCTCCACCTCGGCGGGCGGGGCATCGGCATGCGCCAGCCGCGCCGCCCACCAGGTCACGTCGGCCTCGCTGCCGGTCATCTCGCGATCGTCGATCCGCACCACCCGGGTAAGAAAGGCGCGCGCAAGCTGCCGCTGGTCCATCCCGACCAGCGCCCCCGACGGCAGGCCATAGGGGCCGGCAAAGGCGGCATTACAGAGGATCAGACGGCCGTCGGCGTCCAGCAGCCCCAGCGCGCTGGGCACCTGGTCCAAGGCATCGATGAGCAGACGGGACAGCGAATGGGTGGCCCTGCGCAGGGTGCTGGCCTCGGGCCGCGCCTGAAGACGTTGCAGACAGCCCTGCACACGCAGCACACCGGATTCGAGCCGCACCCGCGCGCAGACCGTGAACCAGCGCTCGAGGTCCTGCTCGTCGCGCAGCGCCAACGGCCCCTCGGCGCGACCCAGGCGCCGCAGCGCCTGGACACCCGCCTCCAGATGGGGCCGGCCCGCTTCGCTGACCGCGTCCTGCAGCGCGTGCGGACCGAGCAGGTCCCCGGGATGGATCCCGATGATGCCGTGGCAGTTGGCGCTGAGGTAATCCAACGCCAGGCTGTCGTCCAGATCGCCGGTGAAGAACACCATGGGCGAGGCGGCGAAAGCGAACTCGATCAAATCCGCGGGCATATCGGCTGTCATTGCCGCGCTTGACTCCATCGGTATATCCCCGGCGATGCATCCCCGGCATCGCCGGGCACCATGAAGATGCCGGACGGAACGTGCCGGACGGCATGGAAGGCTCGCGACCGCGGCCTGCCAAAGGAGTCTGCCGGGCGGGCGTGTCGGCACGGTGTCCCGCCGGCACGTGAGTTGTATCAATTGTATCCGCGGCTGTATACGCAGCCCCGTGGCCTGCCGTCAGCGGATCGCAGGCTCGCTCGCCGAGGCATCCACGCAATGCGAACAGTGCGTTGCCACACTCGACTTTTCCCAAGTGTCTCGTCTATATTTTTCATCGGGTTATAGCATCAATCTAAGTTCTCGCATCAATTCCCTACACAACCTCGACCGATAGGCGCCCAAGACCTGGGTATGGAATCAGCAGATGACCGATGCACAGCTGCCTTGCGGTGTTCGCGCGTGACGCGATGGTCCGGCCTGCGACGGGGGGCACTCGTCATGCTGCTCGCCCCGGCCCTGCCCGGCGCCGGCGAAGCCGCTGGACGGTTGGCCGAGGTCGTGGAAGAACCCTCGTCGGAGCGCCGCGGCGAGCTGTCGGGACGTCCGCCGCCAGCGGTCCGCGTCTTACGCTTCGTTGTCGACGGCCCTGATCCGCTCGGCGAGCAGGCCACCCGCGCGCTCCTGGAACCATTGGCAGAGGACGTTCGCAGCCTGGACGACCTCAGAGCGGTCGCGGACCGACTGCAGCAGGCGCTGGCGGGCGCGGGCCACGCCTTCCATCGCGTGCTGTTGCCACCGCAGACCATCCGCGACGGCGTGGTGCGGCTGCAGGTGGTGCCGTTCGAGGTCGGCGACATCAAGGTGTCGGGCAACACGCATTTCAGTGACGCGAACGTGCGGCGGAGCCTGCCGGCGCTGAAGCTGCGCTCGTCACCCCAGCTGCTGGAGCTGCGTCGGGACATCGCGGTCGCCAACCGGCATCCCGCGAAACAGGTCGATGTCACCTTCAGCGACGACCAGACCCGGCCCCGCTCGCTGCAGGCGACCGTCACGGTCCGCGATCGCAAACCCTGGACGGTCTTCACCGCGCTCGACAACGCCGGCAACAGTCAGACGGGCCGTCTGCGCTGGACGCTGGGTGGACAGCACACCAACCTCTTCGATCTCGACCACACCCTGTACGCGAGCTTCACCACCGCGCCCGGCCACGGCGACCGCGTGCGTCAGTGGGCGGCAAGCTATCGGGTCCCACTGTACGGCTACGACGGCTCGCTCACCGCCTACTGGCTGCGCTCCGACGTCGACTCCGGGCGCGTCCTCGAGGTGCTCGACGTCAGTGGCCGCGGACAGTTCCTGGGTCTTCGACTGAGCCATACCCTGTCCAGCGGCAGCTGGTCCTCGCGCTTGCGACTGGGGGTCGAGGACCGTCATTTCGACCAGTCGGTGCTGGCGGGCACGGTGAATCTGGCCCGCGACGTGCGCTCGCGGCCGATAACCGTGGGCTACGAGGGCGAGTTGCTGCGCCCGGGGTGGCGCGGCGCTGCGTCCATCGAATATGTCCGCAACCTGCCCTGGGGGCAGGACAATGACGGCACCGCCTACGCGGCCAACCGGGTCGGCGCGCAGTCGACCTGGGACCTGGTGCGTGTGCACGCCGATGCCTCGGCCGGGTTGGGCGACGACTGGACGCTGCGCGGTCACGCCAGCGTGCAGATCGCCAACGAGCCGCTGATCCCCGGCGAGCAGTTCGGTCTGGGCGGCCAGTTCTCGGTGCGCGGCCTGCAGGAACGCGCGCTGAGCGGTGACAGCGGCGTGCAGATCAGCGCCGAGCTCTGGTCCCCGGCGATCCCCGGGACCTTCGGCGCACGGCTGTTGGGCTTTGCCGATACCGGTCAGGTATCGCTCAAGAACGGTGCGCTGGCGAACGGCCGGCGCAGCGAGCGACTGACGAGCATCGGCATGGGCACCCGCTGGCAGTGGCGGGATCTGCTCTCGGTCTCGTTCGACCTCGCACGGGTCATCGACGGACGTCCGCAGGAGCGCGGCGTGCGCGGTCACCTCAATCTGCTGCTGCGCCACTGAGGCGAGCGCCGCACCTCGGCGGCGACGCCGATTCTGGAGGCTCTGAGCGTTGATCGACAACAGCCCTGCCAACACGCCCGCCTCGGATGCGGGCCGGATCGCCGCCCTCGAGCGCCTGCCCCGGCAGGCAAACCACGCTTCTTCTACACGACCCGGCTGGGCCGTCGCCTGCGCGGTGCTGAGTCTTGCCGCCGCCGCCAATCCACACGCTCCGACGGTAGTGCACGGCACGGCCGCATTCAGCGGCAGCGGCACACGGCTGGACGTGCAGGCGTCCGATCGGGCGATCCTCAACTGGCAGCAATTCTCGATCGGCACCGGCGAGCACACCCACTTCGCGCTGCCCGACCCGGCCAGCGCGGTGCTCAATCGGGTGGTCGGCAGCGATCCGTCGGCAATCCTCGGCCGCCTCAGCTCCAATGGCCATGTGGTCCTGGTCAATCCGCACGGCATCGCTTTCGGCGCCGAGGCGGTGGTCGACACCGCCGGACTCATCGCCTCGACACTCGGCATCAGCGATCGCGACTTCCTCGACGGCCGCTGGGCCTTCGCCGAGGGACCCGAAGGCGCCGCGCCGCTCTCCAACGCGGGGCTGATCCGCACCGACGCCGGTGGCGTGTTCCTGATCGCGCCACGCATCGAGAACAGCGGCCTCATCGAGACCGAGGATGGCGATCTGCTGCTGGCGGCGGGCCGGCGGGTGACCCTCACCGGCCTCGATCTGGCCGGGATCCGACTCGAGGTGGCGGCGCCCGACGACGCCGTCATCAATCTGGGCGCGCTGATCGCGCGTGGCGGCTCGGCCGGGCTTGCCGGCGCCATGCTGCGCAATGCCGGCCTCATCGAGGCCACCGGCCTTGGCCAGGACGCGCAGGGCAACATCGTCTTGCAGGCCGCGGCGGATATAGAGCTCGCGCCTGGTAGCCTGACCCGGGCGAGTCGTGAGGTGCATATCGAATCGGCGAGCGCGGTCGTCGAGAGCGGAGCCGGCGCTGGGGCGAACGCATCGGACGAGCCGGCCAGCGTCTGGCTGGGCGGCTCGGTGCGTGCCGCGAACGAGCGCACGGGCGGCACCATCCGGGTCGCTGGCGCGCGGATCGCGGTGCTGGACACCGCCCGCATCGATGCATCGGGACCCGAGGGCGGTGGTCAGGTGCTGCTCGGCGGCGCGCGTGGCGGCAAGCCTCTGCCCGGCCACGGCCCGGACCGCAGCGCGGCCATGACCGACCAGCTGGTGGTCCTGTCCGGCGCATCGATCCGGGCCGACGCGAGCGAGCGCGGCGACGGCGGTGAGATCGTGCTCTGGAGTCAGCGCTTCACCGCGGTCCACGGGCAGCTCATCGCGCGCGGTGGCACCGGCGGCCGCGGCGGCTTCGTCGAGACCTCCGGCCGGGTCGGTCTGCAGGTCAGCGTCGCACCGGACGTGAGCGCCCGCTCCGGGCTCGGCGGCGAATGGCTCATCGACCCGCTGGATCTGTCCATCGTCGCCGGCTCGGGCAGCGTGAACGTGACCCCGGCGGCACCGTTCCCGGCCGCCGGCACGGTGGCCGCCAGTGGCACACCCGCTACCATCGGTGTCACGCAGATCGCCACCGCGCTGAGCGGCGGTGCCTCGATCACCATAGAGACCGGCGCCGCGGGCGCGGCCACCGGCCGCATCGACTGGCAGCCCGACGCCCGTCTGGACGTCGCCACCACCACCGGCCGCAACACCCTCACCCTGCGCGCCCATTCCGGTATCGATCTGCGCGGTCAGGTGGTCGACGACGCGAGCGGTGGAGCGTCGCTGGATCTGGTGCTGGACGGCGATCTGGACGGGGACGGCACCGGCCGCGTGCGTATCACCGGCAACGTGCAGTTGCATGCCAGCAATCTCACCACCCGTGGTCAGGGCACCGAGCTGTCCGGCGGCGGCCAGATCGCCGTGCACGGCGGAACCTGGACCGACACCTCGGGCTCGCTCGATGTCGGCCGCGGATCGGCCGGCACGGCGCTGGTCAGCAATGGCGCGCTGCAGACCCTGGACGGTGGTGTGGGTGTGCTCGCCGGCGGTCTCGGCACCCTGACCCTGGACGCCAGCAGCTGGCGTAATGCCGGCGGCCGCAACAGCTTTGGCGTCGGCGTCGACGGCGGACACGGCACCTTGAATCTGCAAAACGGCAGCGTCGCCCGCATCGAGCAGACCACCGACGGTATCGGTGGCCGGCTGGACGTGGGCAAGGGCACGGCCGGCGGCTTCGGCACGGTGAACGTGCGTGGCAGCGGCACGGTCTTGCTGATGACCGGCGGCGGGGTCGTGCCGGGCAGCGAAGAGAACTCGGTCAAGCTGGGTCGCGAAGCCGGCACCACCGGGGTCATGAACATCAGCGACGGCGCCCGCGTCGAGACCCTGTCCTTCGAGGTCGCCCGCGACGGCACCGGCACGGCGGTAATCTCGCGTGGCGGGCTGGTTCGCGCCGTCAACGACAGCGGCGGCGTGCGTAGCATCTTCGTGCCGCCCTTCGACGCCTTCGGCGGCTTCGTCCGCGCCGGCCGCAATGCCGGTAGCAACGGCACCATCATCGTCGAGGACGGCGGCGGCATCGAGGTCGTCAACATACCCGGCAAGACCGCGCCGGAGCTGCAGATCGCGCGCGGCGCCGGCAGCACCGGCCGGGTCATCGTGCGCGGCGAGGGTTCGTTCATCAATGTCGATCAGGGGCCGACACCGGTCATCGACCAGGCTGGACCGCTGGTCAACCTGCGGGCCGGCGACGCCACGCTGATCGTCACCGACCGCGGCCAGCTGAACATGAGCGGTGATGACTGGCTGTTCAACATCGGCCGTGATACGAACGCCAGCGGACGCGTGGAGGTCAGTCACGGCGGCCAGATCAACGTCAGGGGCGCGCGCGGCGCGGTGAACATCGCACGCGATGCCGGCTCGACGGGCGTGCTGGCCGTGACCGACGGCGGCCGGATGACCATCACCGGGGCGCCGACCCCGGTGCCGGGTGCCGGCAGTGGCATGCTCTATGTCGGTGTGGCCGGCAGCGGCAGCCTGCAGGTCACGGACGGCGGCGCCTTACACAACGCCGCCAACGGTCTGACCGTGGTCGCACGCGAGCGAGGCAGCCAGGGTCGGGTCACGGTCCAGGGCAGCGGTGCCCTGCTCAACGTCGGCGCGGGTCTGCTCACCGGCGAGGATTTCGACCCGGCCAGCAACCGCTCACTGGGGCCGGGCAGCGGCGGCACCGCCACGCTGCAGGTGCTCGAGCAGGGCACCATCGTCACCCAGGGTCAGCTCAGCGTGCAGGATATCGCGGGCGGCATCCAAGCCTTGCGCGGCAGCCACGATGCTCGCCGCGCGCGACTGCAGACACCGCTCGCCAGCGACGACGAGGACGAGACCACATCGGCATCCACCGAGGACGAGCCTCGAGCATCGAATCGATGACCCCCACGCGGTCTGCCCCAGCGGCCCGACCGCAGGCCGTTCAGACAAGCGCCGCCTCGACCAGCGGCTTCACCCGGGTCGCCAGCAGCTCTATGGTCCGCAGGGTCACGCGTTGGTCCATGCCATGCCACTGGATTCGGGTGATGAGACGCGTGAAGCCGGTCGCCCTCGCCAGCCGCACCAGCGCCTCGGCGCACTCCTCGGGGGAACCGATGATCACCCGACCAGCCAGCAGCTCGTCGAAGTCCAGCTGTTGCTTGCCCGCGCCGACGACCTCGGTGAACAGCCCCCAGTTGCCGAACACGCGATAGCTGTCGGCGATGAACGGGCCCGCCTCGCGCAGCGCGGTCTCGCGGTCCGGCGCGACGACGATATTGCGCAACAACGGGAACTCGGCGGGCATGGGTTTGCCGAGCCGCGCCAGGTTGTCACGGAACACCCCGGCCTGCTCGGTGATCACGGCCTCGGTGAGGTGCGAGGATGCGACCCAGCTGTCACCCAGGGTCGGGTCGGCCAGGGCCGCGGCCCGCGCCACCGCCTTGGACACGCTGCCACCGAACCACATCGGCGGGCGCGGTCTACGCATCGGCTTGAGCACCAGGCTGAGCCCGTCCGCCTGGTAATAGCGGCCGTCGAAATCCACCGACGCTTCGGTCCACAGCCGCTGCAGCAGGGTGACCGACTCGCGGAAGCGGCCGAGACGCTCCTTGAAGTCGATGCCGAGCACGCGGAACTCCTCGGCCTGCCAGCCCTGGGCGACCCCGAGCGTGAAGCGACCGCCGCTGACGATGTCGAGCAGCGCGGCCTGCTGGGCGACGTGCAGTGGGTGATACATCGGCAAGACCAGCGTGCAGGTCGCAAGACTCATGCCCTGCGCGACGGTCGACAGCCGCATCAGAGACTCCATCGGCGGAAACCAGGCGGCCGAGCTGTAGGACAGATGATTGCCGATGGCCACGCCGTCGAATCCCACCGCGCGCGCCAGCCGCACCTGCTCCATGTGCTCCTCGAAGCAGCGGCCGAAGTCCGAGTCCTGACGATGCTCGGGGCTGATGAATAGCGTGAGATCCATGGCGTTCCTCCGGCCCGCGACTGGCGCAAACCGGGTCGGTCGCGCGCGTGCCCGGATTGTGCGGGAAACAGCAACCTCGTGCAGCAGCCCTTCGGCACCCGGCGCCCCAGCCCGCAGGTACACAGGTACACAGGTCAGCGCGCCACATTCGCCCGTGCATGACGCCCGAACGTCGCCGACCCGAGCCGCCAATCGCGCGCCAACGCCACACCCGCGAACCGTATTCACACTCTCGGCCACCGCTGCACCAGTGGCGTGCACCCCACCTAAAGAATCCCCATGCAAGGGACGATAGACCGCGCGTAACGTGAATGTCACAAGCCGGTCGCGTACGACGTCAGCTTCGGGGATTGATACGCGAGCGGGATTGGGGAAAAGCCCTCGAGGAAGAACGCTACGGACTCGACATGAGCTTGGACGATCAGACGGCGATCTACACGGTCGCGACGGTGGGCACCAATTCGGGCGACAACGCCTTGCTCGAGCAGGTCTTCTCGCTGACCCGAGGCGGCCGGCCGGCAATCGATGCATACACCTTCGACCGCGAGCACGCCGCCGACATCGTCCTCATCAAGAGCGACAACACCGCCGCGGTCAATGGCTGGCGAGCCTATTGCCGGTCCAATCCTCGCGCCCGCACCGCGGTCTGCATCTGGTTCGGTAGCGGTATCCCCGATGACGAGGCGGGTTATCACCTGCCACGCACCGCCTCCGCGACCGAGGTCATCGAGCTGCTCAGACGCATCGTGAGCCAGGACCTGGATTGCGGTGACGGCGGCGAGGCGGAGGCCTTCGCGACCAGCGTGTTCGCCGAGGCCGGGCAGCAATCCGCGCTCGATCTGGCGACCGCTGACGCGGAATCGGCCAGCAGCGAAGCGAGCGACCCGAGCATCAAGGCGCTGCTGGTCTGTGCCAGCCTGCCTACAGAGGTCCAGCTCAAGATCCCCCTGCAACGACTCTCGGCCCACATCGAGATTGCGCGCAGTGGTGAGGAGGCGCTGGTCATGCTCGCCGGCAGGCGCTTCGACATCGTCTTCATCGACGTGTTGCTGCCCGGCATGGACGGCTACGCGGTGTGCCAGGCGGTACGCGCCGATTCAATCCACGGTCGCACTCCGCTAGTCATGCTCACCAGCAACTCGACTCCCGCCGACAAGCTGCTTGGCGACAAGTCCGGCTGCGACGCCTATCTGATCAAGCCAGTGCACCAGGCGATGTTCGAAGAGATCGTTCGTGGGCTGCTGAGTCCGCGTCGAGCCGCCTGAGCCCGTCAATCCAAGACCACTGACAGCAAGACGACCGCATCGAGTACCCACCATGTCGACCGTGTCCACCAGCTTGAGAGCATCCACGCCCGCGCCGGCGGCCACCAGCGAATCAGCGGCGCCGAGCCGCATACAGCGTGTCTTGATCGTCGACGACTGCGCCTACGGGCGTAGCATGCTGGAACTGCACGCCGGACGCGTCTGGCCCGATGCGACTTTCGAGAAGTGCGACGGCCAGAGCGATCCATTCGAAGGCGATCCGGCCAGCGCCGGCTTCGATCTGGCCTTCATCAGTCAGGACATCGGTCCGCAACCGGACAGCTATGCCGACTGGCTGCGTATGCTGAATACGGCAACGCCGGCGCCGATCAGCGTGGTGGTGGCCGCAGAGAGCAGCGAGCGCAGCGCGATCAAGGCGATCAAGCGTGGCGCCGACGACTACCTGGACAAATCCCTGGTCAGCGCCGCGCGCCTCAAGGCCCTGGTCGAGGAATCGCAGAGCATGCGTGAGGAGCTGCTCGACACCAGCGGTGACACCCTCTACAAGACCTGGCGGATGGACGGCGACACCGCGACCCTGCTACGTGAACGTCTGCACGGTCTGAAGCTCGACGAGCCGGCGCCCGGTCAGGGGCCGCGCAGACGCGTGCCCGGCTACGAGAACCTGACCTTGATCGGCAAGGGCGCCATGGCCGAGGCGTGGCGCGCCCGGCGTGTCTGCGACGACCTCGACGTGGTGCTGAAGATCCTGCCCTTCAACGATGCGGATGCCGCGTCGTTGCTCAAGCAGTTCATGCGCGAGTACGAGTTCATCGGCGAGATCAAGCATCCGCACATTGCCCGCATCTACGAGCGCGCCTTCGCCACCGACTTTGCCTATATCGCCATGGAGCTCCTGCCCGGCGGCGATCTGGCGACCCGGGTCGCCAAGGGCGTGGCGCCCGAGGAGGCGATGGACTTCATCGTCCAGATTGCGCGTGGCCTCGAGGCGGCGCATGCGCGCGGTATCGTGCACCGCGACCTGAAGCCGG
>JAGRHX010000811.1 GCA_020444775.1 Gammaproteobacteria bacterium | reverse complement strand
CGCCGATGCCGGACGCGCCGCCGGTGATGATGGCTGTCTTGTTGGCAAATCGCATGCTTGGATCCCCATGATGGCGGATTCGACCCGCCGTCGTGACGGTGCGACGGGCCGGCCCTGGTTGCGGAACTGACCCGGTATCATGCACGACGGCATAGACGACCTGTTCGCGCGCTACGGTCCGGGCTACCGCTGGCTGGCAACCCTGACCTGCATGCTCGGCTCGATGACGGTGGTGTTGTCGATGACCACGGTCAATGTCGCCTTTCCCGACATCATGGGCGCATTCGGCATCGGCCGCGACAAGGCCCAGCTGCTGTCCTCGGGCTACTTCGCGGCAATGGCCGCGGGCATGGTGCTCGCCTCATGGCTGATCGCCATTCTCGGCGAGCGTTACAGCTACGCCAGCATGCTCGCAATGTTCATCCTGGGCTCGGTGATGAGCGGGCTCTCGACCAGCGAGCTGAGTCTCAACTTCGGCCGGTTGATGCAAGGTGTCGCCGCCGGCGTGGTGCAACCGTTGACCATGGCGGTGACCTTCAAGGTGTTTCCACCGGAGCGGCGTGGCACCGCCATGGGCCTGTACTCGATGGGCATCGTCTTCGCCCCCGCGGTCGGCCCGACGCTCGGCGGTATCGCCATCGATTTGTTCAACTGGCGCTACGTGTTCTTCCTGACTCTGCCCAGCGCGGTCCTCGCCGCCGCCGCTGGCTTCGTCTTCATGCCCTCAAAGCAGGTCGAACGCCGCCTGCCCGAATTCGACTATCCGGGCTTCGCCCTGCTCAGCATCGCGCTGTTCACACTGATGCTGGCGGTCTCCAGCGGCCAGCGCGAAGGTTGGGGTTCGGATTACATCGTCTCGCTACTGTGTCTGGGTGGCGCGACCGCGCTGGGCTTCATAGTCTGGCAGGGCCACAGCCCCAGACCGCTGCTGAACCTGCAACTGTTCACCTACCCACGCTTCACCGCCGCGACCCTGGTCGCCTTCATCAGCGGCTGCGTGTTCCTCACCTCGACATTCCTGATCCCGGTGTTCGTGCAGCAGATCCAGGGCTACACGCCGTTGCGCGCGGGTTTGCTGCTGATGCCCGGCGGGCTGTCGCTGTTGCTGTTGTTCCCACTCGCCGGCCGCGTCTCCGACAGCGTGCCAGCGCACGTGTTGATTGGCGCCGGCCTGCTGTCCTATGCGATCGCCTTTGCCCTGCTCGTGCAGGCCGACGTCAACACGCCGTTCTGGGTCTTCGTGTTCTGGACGATGTTCATCCGTATCGGTCTGGCCCTGACCACGCCGGTGGTCAACGGCACCGCGCTCAAGGCAGTGCCCGCCGAGCTGGTCAACCAGGCGTCAGGGGCGGTCAGCTTGATCCGACAACTCGGCGCGGCCTTCGGTATGAACTGCGTGGTCGCCTACATGGAGCTGCGCATTCCCTTTCATGGCGACGCGTTCCGCAGCAGCCAGACGCAGTCGGCGGCGGCCACTGGCGAGATGCTGGAACGGACCCGGCAGCTGCTCGCGCAGGCCGGTGTACCGGAAGCCGCCCGGGACAGCACCGCGCTGCGCTATCTGGCCGATGTGCTCGGCGCGCAGGCGGCCACCCGCGGCTTCAAGGATGCATTCGCCGCGCTCGGTCTCATCGCGGTGTTCGGCCTGCTGGCGGTGCTGATCCTGGCACGTGCCAGGGAACGTCGATCCTGAGGAGGCCGGCGCACCCGTTGCAGGTGCGCCGGTCTGACCTTGCTCGGGT
>JAGRHX010000810.1 GCA_020444775.1 Gammaproteobacteria bacterium | reverse complement strand
GAAGCCGATGGTGCCGCCGTTGGCCGCGCAGGCCGGCTTGCCGTCTATCGGCCTGGTCAAGCCGAAGGCGCCGGTCTTGGTCCGGTAGAAGACACGGCCCCTCGGATCGGTCTTGCCTTCAGGGATACCGATGGCGCCGAGCACGGCGTCATAGAACCGCTTGGACACGGCAACGTCGTCGGCACCGACGAAAATGTGCGAGAACATGGGTCGCCCTCCTTACAGGGACGGATTCGGTCAGGGACGGATTCAGCAGGGACGGATTGGCATGCTCGTTCGAGCATGCGGGTCGAACCCCAAGAGATCTTCAGTGTCCTGAACCCGGGCCACACACCGACACGTCACCACGAGGTCGTCGTGCAGCCCGGCGGTCAGACGGTCGCAGGACCACGCTGCGGCCTCTCCAGGTAATCCTGGGCCGAGGCGCTAGAAAAGATACACGCCGTTGCAGTCCTGGATCTGCTGGACGACGTTCCAATGCGTGCCCGCAGCATCGCTGTAGGTGCACTCGGCCGACGATCCGCCCCATTGGTGGCTACCGGTGAAGAAATTCACATCGCCGTCCGCCACCGCCGAGCGCAGCGTGCCAAGACCCGGCCGACCATCGTCCAACTTGACGTCCAGCTCGCGTAGCACCCCCGCCGGCACGCCACGCCCGACCACGACATTCAGGCGCACGCTGCTGGGTCCGTCGCTGCTCAGATAGTCGTCGGTGCGACCGACCAGCATGACGGTGTTGAAGGCATTCAGCGGTGCCAGGGAGTTGTCGGTGGTGGGCTCGTCGGCCGCCCCCAGGTAGTTGCCGCGTATGAAACCGGCCTGCTGCAACTGCTCCCACAGGGCATTGTTCTCGGCGAACAACGCACCGCCGGGTGGATTGTCCAGCCGGCCATTGTCGTTCCCGCCCCCAACCAGCGGCACACCGATTGCGTTGCCGGCATCGAGCGCCGACCAGTCACCGGGAATACGCCGGTAGCGGTCCATGAAGCCCAGATAGGCGGTCTGCACCGCGACGGTGGTGTCGGCCAGACTCCGTACGTGCGCGCTGTTGATCAGCGCCTGGGCCTTGAACACCCCGCCGAGCAGGAAGCCGATGATCGTCAGCACGATGGCGATCTCGACGAGGGTGAAGCCCCGTTGAGGCCCGCGACGCGACGGACCTGCCTGTTTGCATACGAACGATGAGTGTTTGCTTGTGGTCACCCGGATCGGGTAACCGGACACATGCGACAAGCCTGAGTGTTCCATCTTCAGGTCCCCCGCGGCAGGGCTCGCGACCCTGCGCCGAAACGCGCTCCACCCTACGCCCACCCGTCTATGCGGGTTTGATGGCGCCACCCCGCCCTTGCCGGGGGTTCGATGCGCGGCCGAGTAGTCGACGCGCGGGTCTTGCAGGCGACCGATTGAAGAGACACACGAGCGCGGCGCCTCTACAGCAGCAGCTGGCGTGGTCGCATGCGAAGGTCTGCGTCGACTGACTGGCGGCGTTCGGTCCCCCAGTTCGGACCGTTACATTTGATCACAAAACACGGTCGCTTGTGAACCGGGATCCTACGAGGATCCAACGCTGCGTGCGCTTGGCGCCGCGCACGCGAGGCGTCGCGACGATACGGGCCCGAACCTGTTGCAGGACTGAAACAATGCGAGCCAACACACCGCCGCCGTGCACGTAAACCACCGGCACCGTGGGCTTTTTCGAACTGGCCCGAACTATGCTTGCTGTACATGAACAAGCCCCCACGCGCCGACGCCGGGCACTCCGGCCAGACTCCGGCGCGCAGACCAGGCCACACGCGCCGTGAGCATCCTGCGGATTCCCCGGCGCCGCGCAATAGGAACCGAGAATCGTATGCGCCGGAGCTTTTGTGAATCACCCCACGTTTCGTCGATCCGGATCGCGCATCGGCTTAAAGACCGAGGTGCGATCCGCCGCTGCTTCACCCGGCGACGAGTCGCTGCGTCGGCAGTTGCCGCTCGGACCAGGGCGCCCGGCATCCCACGTTGCCAGGTCGACGCGCGCCGCGGCCGCATCCCGTTACAGATCACGTGAAAGCGCACGAGGATTTCGATGTCGAATCGATGCCATCCACCCGCACCGCTGCGATTGCTGTCGTCCTTGACGGTCGTCGCCCTGCTGCTCGGCTCGACCAACGTGACCAGCGCCGAGCCGGAGCAGCCGTTGCCCGCGGCGGGCACGATGGTCATTCAGGGACCGGCCCCGCAATTGCCAATGGACATCGGCCTCCCCCCGAATCCACGTCTGCCCGTGCAGTTCAGCGACGTGCCGCTGGAGGAGACGCTGCGTGAGGTCCATCGGCTGAGTGGCATACGCTTCGATATCACTCCGACACTGCGCTCATCTCGCGTCGACACCATCTTCGACGGTAGCGATTGGGACGATGCGGTTCGTTCGTTCCTCGACCGCTACAGTCACCTCAGCGTGGTCGACGAGAATGGTCGCCTGCGGCGCGTCTGGATAACCGGCAGCAATGCCGGGCGGACGCCGGTGGCGAGCAGGACCGACGGAGCGCAAACCGACGCCAACGTGTTCCAGAGCCCGCCCGGAGACGCCGTCGACGACATGACCCTACCCCTGCAGCTGTGGGTGCGCGGCGAGGCCGACGCGGCGCCCGCGGACCTGCACGGCATTCCCGGCCGTCCGATAGAGCTCGATCCACGCGTCTTCGAAACCTTGCAGGTCGGTCAGCCCCTCGAGCTCGACATCCCACAGCTCGAGCAGCCGGTGTACGCGGTGCTCGGCGAGACCCACACCCAGCTCAATGGTCAGGTGCAGGTCTGGTCCGGTCCGGTGGACGGCTCGCACCCATCGGCCGCGGTGACCATCACCAAGGGTGAGATATCCACCTACGTGACGGTGGCGACGGGCGACAACATCTACGAGATCAACATCGACAACAACTCGGGCAAGGGTGTGGTCGTCGACGAGGTCGACATGACCGCGGGCAAGAACGGCGAGGACGCGATCAGTCCGCCACGAGCCGAGTGAGCGAGGCTCATGTTTGCCCGGGACGCACCAGCCACCCACCGTCACGACCGGGTCGACCCGGTCACCAGGAGTTCAAGGGCTATATGCCTTGCAGCAAGCTGCCCGCCATCGACGCGGGCAGAAACCCCAGGAAAGGCCGACGCGTTCGGCGTCACGATGAGATCCGGGGAGAGACCTCGGACCGACACAACCAGCGAATCTACCGACCCTACCCGTCACCGTCGGAGTCAATGCATGTTTCAAAGAGTTTCGAGTCGATTGTGCCTGTTCGCAGCGGGTGCGCTCCTGATCCTGCCGGCCAGCTCGATGGCGCAGTCATTTCGAACCATCGACGTGCTCGGCGTCTATCCCGATCATGTCTCCCAGCTGGTCAGCGATCCGACCGCGATGTTCATCAGTAACATCGAGTACGCCAACCGGGCGCTGCAGAACAGCGGTGCTACCTACCGCTACAACCTGGTCCACGTCGAAGCGATCAACTGGGCCAATGACCAGAGTCTGGGCAGCACGGAGCTTTCCAGCCTGAGAGCAGACCCCGCGGTAGCCGCGCTGCGCGAGCAGTACGGCGCGGATCTGGTCGCCGGCATCGTGCCACAGAGCAACGGACTGTGTGGTATCGGCTATCTGGCGATCAAGCGTACCGATACCGAGGTCCACGCCTACGGCGCCAACTACGCTTACAGCCTGACCGGGCATTCCTGTGGCGGTCGTTCCATGGCCCACGAGATGGGCCACAACATGGGCCTCAACCACAGCTATGCCCAGGGCAGCAGTGGCACGCTCGCGCCGTGGGCCCGCGGCCATGGTGTGAACGGTCAGTTCGTCACCATCATGGCCTATCAGTCCGCCTATGGTGTCGGCAGCTCCGGACGCGTGCAGATGCACGCCACCCCGGCGCTGAACACCTGCGTGGGTCAGCCGTGCGGCGTGGATCCGTCGCGGGTCGATGGTGCCGACGCGGTTCGCGCGATCAATCTGTCCTCGGTGCAGATCGCCGACTACCGTCCGTCGCAGGTGGTCGCTACCAACCTCGAGCCCGACGCGGTGGCCGATAGCCTGAGCACCGATCAGGACACGCCGGTCTCCGCCAACGTGCTCGCCAACGACAGCGATCCGGACGGCGACGCCTTCAGTCTGGTCGCGGTGTCGCAGCCCGCCCATGGCGAGGTGAGCATCCTCTCCAGCGCCGGCGACCTGCGCTACCAGCCGGATCCCGGCTACTACGGCAACGATGTGTTCGAGTACACCATCGCCGACACTCGTGGTGGGCGTGCCAGCGCGCGGGTCGATGTCACGGTGATCCAGCGCCCGGTGGCCCCGGCCTCGCCGAACCTGGTCAGCAACGGCACCCTCGAGAGCGGATTGAACGGTTGGCAGGGCGTCTGGGGTATGAACGTGACCCTCACCGACAACGCCATCGAGGGTGTCCGCAGCCTCAGCGCGCGTTATGGCCAGGGAATCGCCGGCGATCTGGAGACCCCACTGAGCGGAAGCCGCAACCTGACCCTGTCCGCCGCGGTACACAGCACGAACGCCAACCCCATGTACACGTACCTGTACGTGCTCAGTCAGGACCGTTGGGTGTATCGCTACGTGACCGGGACGATGTTGCCGGCCGGCTCCACCGTCAACATCTCCAAGACCTTTCCGCTGTATGACGCCCGAGTCGACGACGGCTACGTGCTGTTCTACTTCCCCTACCGCAGCTGGTACGAGGTACGGGTGGACTCGGTGGAGCTGCTGGCCGACTGACCCGCTGCCTTCTTCGACCCATGCTGCCGGTGCCCGCCCTCGAGTCGGGTGCCGGCAGCACCGGTACGCCTGCGAACCACGAATGTCGGCTCTCGACCAGGGATCTGCCGGGGATCTGCTGGGGGTCAGCCGGGAGCCCGGATGATTGATTGATCGCCGTGCCCGGCGCGCCCAGAATGCCCGGCGTATGGAATCGCCAACGAGGTATCCGGTGAGCCAACGCAGCATCCGAGTCGGCACCGGCGCCGGCTTTTCAGACGATCGCATCGACCCGGCTGTCGAGATGGCCGAGCACGGCAAGGTCGATTATCTGGTCTTCGAGTGTCTGGCCGAGCGCACCATCGCCCGCGAGCGACTGGCGCTGACCAAGGACCCGGAAGCCGGTTACACCCCCTATCTGGCCGAACGCTTCCAGGCAGTGCTGCCGGCCTGCACCCGCAACGGCATCCGCATCGTCACCAACATGGGCGCGGCCAACCCGATGGCCGCGGCACGCGCGGTGCAACGCGAGGCACGCGCGCTTGGGATCAACCGTCTGCCGGTCGCGGTGGTGCTCGGCGATGACGTCACCGAGGTGGTGCGCGCCAATCCCCAGCTGCCGCTGCTCGAGAGCGGTGAGCCGGTCGAGGCGCTGCTGCCGCACATGGCCGCCGCCAACGCCTACCTGGGTGCCGACGTGGTTGCGGCCGCGCTGGCCACCGACGCGCCGGTGGTGATGACCGGTCGGGTCGCCGATCCATCCCTGTTCCTGGGGTGCATGCTGCACGGCCTGAGCTGGAGCTATGAGGACTATCCACGCCTGGCCAGCGGCACGGTGGCCGGGCACCTGATGGAGTGCGCGGCGCAGCTGACCGGCGGCTGCTTCGCCGATCCGGGCAAGAAGGACGTCAGCGACATGGCCCGAATCGGCTTTCCCTTTGCCGACGTGGATGCCGAAGGCAGCCTGACCCTGGGCAAGGTCGACGGGTCGGGCGGCAGACTGGACGTGATGACCTGCAAGGAGCAGGCGCTGTACGAGATGCACGATCCGAATCGTTACGTGACACCCGACTGCGTGCTCGACATCACCGAGCTCGAGTTCGAGCAGAGCGCGCCGGACCGGGTCCGCGTCACCGGCGCCCGGGCCCGACCGCGTACCGACAGCTACAAGGTGGTGGTCGGCTATCACGACGGCTGGATCGGCGAGGGTCAGGTCGGCTACGCGGGTCCCAACGCGCTGGCCCGCGCGCAGCTCGCCGAGCGGATCGTCCGTGAGCGTCTGCAGATGCGTGGCTTTCGCTACCCGGAGATCCGGGTCGACTACATCGGCATGTCGAGCCTGCACGGGATGGGATCGGGGGGATCGGGTCGCGACGAACCCTACGAGGTCAGATTGCGCATCGCCGCGCGCAGCCCCGACAAACGTACCGCCCAGGCGGTCGGCTTCGAGGTCCGGACCCTGCACGTGAACGGTCCTGCTGGCGGTGGTGGCGGCTCCAACTCAGTGCGCGAGGTTCTGGGGGTCAAATCACTGCTGTTGCCACGCGAGCTGGTCCAGCCACGCGTGCATCTGGAGAGTGGCGCATGAAAGTCTACGATCTGGCTCATGCCCGCGCCGGAGACAAAGGCAACACCTCGAACATCTCCGTGATCGCCTATGACGAGCCGGCCTGGCAGGCGCTGCGCGAGAAGCTGACGGAGCGCCGCGTGCTGGACGCCTTCGCCCACGTCGCCGCGGGCCCGGTGACCCGCTACGAGCTACCCCGGCTCAAGGCGCTGAACTTCGTCATCGAGAACGCGCTGGGCGGCGGGGTGACCATCTCGCTTGCGCAGGATGCGCACGGCAAGAGTCTGTCCTATCTGATGCTGGACATCGAGCTGCCTGACTGAGGCAATTCAGCCCAACGTCGACCTGGTGTCGACTCAGTGCGGCACCTCGCCTTCGATGATCAGACGATGCAGGATGCGCTTCTCGGCCGGGTCGTAGTCCTGATAGGCCAGATGCATGACCGCTCGATTGTCACAGATGAGCATGTCGCCGACCCGCCAGCTGTGGCGATAGGTATTGTCCGGGCCGATACCCTGCTCGAGTAGCTCGCGTACGAAGTCGTGGCTTTGCGCGGGGCTCATGCCGTCGATGTGCGCGAGCTTGCCCGGATGCACGTAGATCGCCTTACGACCGGTGTTCGGGTGGGTACGCACCAACGGATGGATCTGGGGCACACCGTAGCGCTGCTTGTGCTCGGAGCTCACGTAGTCGTTGTTCTCGATGACGTTCACCGTGCGCATCGTATCGAGTCGCGCACGAGTCGCGTCGGGCAGACGCTCGTAGGCGAGCTGCATGTTGGCAAAGCCCGTATCGCCGCCGCGCTCGGGCAATGCCAGCGCATAGAGGATGGTGTAGCGCGGTGGACGCGCGTGGTTGGTGTGGTCAGTGTGCCAGGCTCGGGCCCCCAACGGTATCGCGCGCCCTTCGGCACCGACCCGGGTCTTGCGACTGTCGAGCACCGCGATATGCGGATGCTCGGGCATCAGATAGTCGGAAATGTGCTGCGGCATGGTGTCGCCGAACAACCCCGCGGCGCGAAGATACTGCGCCGGGGAGAGACGCTGATCGCGGATCACCAACACCAGATGCCGGTCCAATGCCCGCTGCAGCGCGCCCAGGGTATCGTCCCGACCCGGATCCTCGACGAGCGCATTGAGATCCACGCCCTCGACCTCGGCGCCAATCGACGCGGCCAGCGGTCTGGTCTGAATCGTCATCGCTCTCTCCTTCGACTCACCGCACCGCGCGCCCCGGTCAGGAACGGCACGGCGCGAAGGTCGCGTCGCCTACCCGGCCTTGCGCCCGCTGGTCCGGATCAGCACACCGGGCACGAAGTCGGACGACGCCACCTGCGTGAACCCCGCCGCGCGCAGGTACTGCTCGCACTCGCTCACCGAATGGGCGAGACCGGTAGTGTTGTTGAGGGTCTGCGCAAGTCCCCACAGGGCCGCGTCGGCCGGACCGTCACGCTCCGCGTTCAAGGCCTCACCGATGAGATGGAACTCGCCGCCCGGCAGCAGGGCGTCGTGGGCCTTCTTGACCACCGCGGCGATCACCTCGCGCCCGTACATGGGCAGGTTGCTGGCCATCACCGCCACGTCGGCATCGGTCGGCAGCGGATCGTTGACGAAATCGCACTCGATCGCCGATACCTTGTGATGCATGCCGTTCTCGGCGATGAAGTCACGCGCGACCGCCGCCACCGCGGGCAGATCGCACACCACCGCCCGCAGCTGTGACCACTTCTGGCAGGCTTGGATGCAGTAGGCGCCGGAGCCACCGCCCAGATCCATCATCTTCTGTCGCCCCGACAGGTCCACCTGGCGCACGAATCGCCGGCCGGCGCCCATGCCGATGCTGTAGGTGGCGCGGTGATAACGACGCGCTTCCTCCAGGCTTATGCCGGCGACCGTCTTGTTCTCGACGACAGGTGATGCCGGGTTTCGCAGGTGCTCGCTCAAGCGCCCCCACTCGTTCCAGTCCGGCTTGGTGAACAGCATCCACGCGCCGGCATAACCGGGCTCACCCTCGACCAGGAAGCGTGCGACGTCCGGCGCGTTCTTCAATCGCTCACCGTCACGCTCGACGAGCCCCAGGCCGATACAGGCGATGACGATGCGCTCGGCGTTCACCGGCTGGATGCCGAGCGCCTCGATGAGACTCGCCTCGGTGTCGGCGCCCTGCGCCAGCTTGCTGAACAGACCGAGCTCCACGGCGGCCATCAAGGCGCCGGATTCGCGGTACGCCCGCACCATCTTCTGCAATCTGACGGTATCGACCCTGGGTTGACTCATCACGCACCTGCCGGTCTTCGAAGCCATTGGTTTTGGGACCCTTGCAGCCGAACGCGCCCGGATCGTGACGCAGCGCGGCACCGAATGTGGCCCGGACCGTGAGCATAGCAAAGCCGGGCGCCTCGCAACCCGACCCGCGACCCGACGCGGCGGGCGCCGATCAGGTCCGCGGGTGGACGAGCAGGAACTGCTCGCAGAGCATCGGCATGTCCCAGCTGGGCGGCACGCCGAGCCGGGCACACTCCTCCTGATAGTACCCCCAGACCGTCGAACGCCAGAACTCAAGACTGCGATCCCCTTCGCCGTAGTCATAGGCGAAGCCCGCGTCAATCTCGCAAAACGGCACCACCAGCACCGCCGTGGTCTCGATGACGGCCACCGGCGCGAAACGGCCGTCGAGCACGATCGATAGCGCGCCGATCTCGGGTGGCTGCCTGGCGCTCAGCTCGTATTCCCACAGCAGCGAGCTGGTCGCGGTCTTGTCGCCACGCAGCACGGCCGAGGCGGCCTTGTTCGCGTTCTCGGTCGTATGGCCAAAGCGGCAGGTCTCGTAGTAGCGTGCGCTGACCTGCGCCGGATCCCACGGTCGCCGGTCCGCCTGCGCGGCCTCACGCAGCGACTCGAGATACTCGCCCCACAGCTCGCGGCACATGCTTGGTATGGTCATGCACCTCCCCTACGCGTGTCGTTGACCGCAACCGTAAAGCGCTCCGCGGCGCAGGCACAAGTGGCGCCCCATCGAGCGTGCTCCTGAGAAGCCGTCGCATTCACCAGTCATCGACCGCCAGCCGGCCGAGCGTGTCAGACGCCTCGGCCGCTCGCGCATGGCCACGATGGGAGCCCAGATGCCAGCCTTGCCCGCCAGCCGATCGCCTCACCCGGGGCTCAGCACGCTGTTCGTTCTCTGCATCCTCGTCCTCAGCACCGGGCCACTGCTGTCGGGCTGTGCCCTGCACGCGCCTCAGCCCGGCTCGGGCGATGGACACGGGGCCGTCGACAGGCTGCTCGACGCCAGCGGTGAGGTACGTGATCCGCCGCCGCGGACCGGTGAGGACGCGGCGCTGCGCATTCCCACCTCCATGGCGAGAAGCTGGCTGCCAACCGTCGGCACGCCAACCACCGGCGGCGTGGCCACCTCGGCGCACATGGCGCGGGCCTATCACGCCCGGCTGGCCGGCGACAGCGAGACGGCAATCGCGGCGGTGGAGCAGGAGATCGCCAGCCTCGGTGCGACGGCCGACGACAATCACCGTTGGTGGGTGCACATGACCTACGCACGGCTGCTCATCGAGCAGCTCCAGGTGGACCGGGCCCGGACCGCGCTGGCCGAGGTTCGCGTCCTGGAGCGCCGGGTCTTTCAGGCTGAGCTGGTCAGCGACGAGATGCTCGCCGACATCGCCGTGCTGGAGCGTGACCTCGACGCCGCGCGTGGCCTGTACCGGCAGGTGCTGAAGACCCTGGACGGGCGCGGCGCGCGGATCCCGATGTTCGCATCCGCCGAGCAACGGCGCCTGCACGGCTATTGGCTGGAGGCACGCAGCCGCTCGATCATCGGTATGGGGCTCAGTTACCTGCTCGAGAAGCGTTGCGACCGGGCACTCGGTTGGCTGCAGCACGCCCATCGTGAGTTCACGCCGCTCATCGAGCTGCCCAACACCTTTCCCTTCAGCCTGTTCGTGCGCGGAGGGCCGGACCTGCAGCAGGGTTATGGCTGGGTGCTGGCCCTGCTCGGCGCGGCACGCACCTGCCACGATCGCACGCTGACCGGCAACGAGGCGCTTTTCGAAGCGGCGCTTGCCTACTTCGCCAGCGTCGATCTGCATGACGGCCCGTTGATCGTCGCCAGCCTGCTCGAGCACGGCGCGCTGGCCGGCGGCGCCCTGCCCGGTCCGAGCCGTCAAATCGGTCGACTCGACCTGCGCGAAGACCGGGCGGAGACAACCGCAACCGAATCGTCCCTGCTCGCCAGGCTGCCGAATGCAGGCT
>JAGRHX010000809.1 GCA_020444775.1 Gammaproteobacteria bacterium | reverse complement strand
ACCCGCACGGCCAGCACGCGCTCGCCGATCTCGACACCGTAGGCACCGATGTTCTGCACAGGCGCGGCGCCCACGGTGCCAGGGATCAATGCCAGATTTTCGAGCCCGCTCAGCGCCTGCTCCAGGCTCCAGCAGACGGCCTCGTGCCAGGACTCCCCGGCCGCGAACTCGACATCGACATGGTCGGCAGCGGTGGCGACGATGCGCCGACCGCGCAGGCGGTTGAGCAGCACCGCGCCGACGCCGGCGTCGGCGAACACGATGTTGCTGCCGCTGCCGAGAATCAGCGCGCGCGGATCGCTGGCGAGGAACCCGGACACCGGCCCCAGCTGGGCTTCATCATCGAGCACGAAGAGGCGCTGCGCGTTCGCCGGCAGGCCCAGCGTGTTCAGCGTCTGTAATGGCACGTCATGCATCAACCCGGCGGCATTGGTCACGACCGGCCCGGTGCGCGCAGCGTGGCCTGGGGGCGCCGGATCAGGTTGGCTGGTAGGCCAGACGGACATAGATCGGCGCATAGGGCTCGGCCTGCGTGATCTCGACCAAGGACTCACGCGCCAGCTCCAGCATCGCGAGGAAGGTCACCACAACCACCGGCACATTGGCGCTCTTGTCGAAGAGATCGCTGAACTCCGCGAAGCGGGTATTGCGCAGGCGGCGCAGCAGCTTGCTCATATGCTCGCGCACCGAGAGCGCCTCTCGGGCGACATGGTGATGGCGCACGAGCCGGGCGCGGCGCAGGATATCGCGCCATGCCTGACGCAGATCGTCGGCGTCGACATTAGGCAGGCGCTCGGTCAGGGTTTGTTCCATGTGAACCTGGGCGGCGATGAAATCGCGCCCGGCCACCGGCAGTTCGTCCAGACTCATGGCGGCGAGCTTCATACGCTCGTACTCGACCAGCCGGCGTGCCAGTTCGGCGCGCGGGTCCTCGACCTCCTCGTCGGTGTCGGCCTTGCGCACCGGCAACAGCATGCGCGACTTGATATCGATCAGCAGCGCCGCCATCAGCAGGTACTCGGCGGCCAGCTCGAGATTGTGCCGGCGGATCTGCTCGATGTAGCCGAGGTATTGGCGCGTGACCTCTGCCACCGGGATATCGAGAATATTGAAGTTTTGCTTGCGGATCAGATAGAGCAGCAGATCGAGCGGGCCTTCGAAGGTTTCGAGGATGACCTCCAGCGCATCGGGCGGGATGTACAGGTCACGCGGCAGCTGCAGGACCGGCTCGCCATACAGCCGCGCATAGATCTTTAGCGGGAGTTGCTCGCCACCCGTCGGAGCCGCCGTCGGGGACGCCGTGTCAACCGTGCCCTGGGGCTCGACCGTTGCCGTCATGAGGGCTCAGGAGCGGGGCTGATAGACATACGGCGACTGGGCGACACGTGAGTCGCGAAAGCGTGCCTGCACCTCGAGATCGAGCGATTTGTCCCACCAAAGCGCACGGCCCTCGCGCTGCTGTTCGGCGATCTCCGGCTGCTTGGCCTTGAGTTCGTTCAGAAAGCGGGTGATTTCGGATACGTACATGTTTTCAGGGAGGTCGCAGGATAAATGTCTATTGTAGGGTCTCTGACGAGAGCCGGTGCGATCCTGGCCACGCTGGCCGCCTGCACTGGCGAAGCACCGCACGCGCTGGTGCCGGGGCTCAGCACCGAGGCCGATGTCCGAGAAACTCACGGTCGCCCCGAGATCATCTGGGAGCAGGGCGATGGCTCGCGCGAGCTGCAGTTCGCGCAACGCCCGGGTGGGGCGTCGGTGCGGATTGTACGGATCGGGCCCGACGGTCGGCTGCGCGAGGCATTCGATGCGCTCGACGCCGCCCGTGTGGCCCGGATCGACCCGCGATGGCAGCGTGACGATCTGCGTCGCCACTTCGGGCGGCCGGCGCAGTCCGCGTTCTACTCCCTATCGGGGCGTACGCTCTGGCGCTGGCCCTTTCGCGATGAGACCGGCTCGCCGCGCTGGCTCGAGATCATCTTCGAGGCAAGCGGCCGGCAAGCGGCCGTCGAGGTGGTCGCCGACGCACCCGACGGGGTGGCGATCTGAAGCCCCCGCAATGGACCTGACCGGGCGACAGCGCACGCGGGATCAGCTCAAGCGCATGCCCGGGCGGCAG
>JAGRHX010000808.1 GCA_020444775.1 Gammaproteobacteria bacterium | reverse complement strand
GGCGGCATCGGCATGACCGACGAGTTCGACGCCGGTCTGTATCTGAAGCGGGCGCGTGTGCTCGAGAGCACCTACGGCAACCGGGCCTGGCAGCGGGACCGCTTCGCCACCCTGCTCGGGTTCTGACTCGGCCCATCTGGCCCGCGCCCGGGAGGGACCGCGAGTGTACCCGACCGGTTCGGGGACACTCGCGGCGTATCGAGGATCAATGCAGGTTGTAGAACTCGACCGCGTTGTCGCAGGTGATCTTCTGGATCTGCGCGGCCGACAGCCCCTCGAACTGCTCCTGGATGTATTTGGTGGACTCCGGCCAGATGCCGTCGGTATGCGGGTAGTCCGAGCCCCACATCAGGGTGTTCTCGGTCATCAGGTTGTTCTCGTTCAGCAGCTTCGGCCCGATGACGTCGTACTGGAAGGTCGCCTTGCACTGGCGCTGCCAGTACTCGGACGGCTTGAGCTTCATCAGATCGCGGAACCGATCCTCGAACTCGAAGTCCATCCGATCCAGGGCATATGGTATCCAGCCGATACCACTTTCACCGAAGGACACCTTCAGCCGCGGATAGCGCTCGAACACCCCGGCGCCCATCATCGCGGCGAGGATGTTGATGAGCCCCATCTGGAAGGCCGACACGCCGGTGAACAACGCGGCCCGCCTGGCGGTGCCGGTTGCCATCTCACGCGCCCTGGGGTCGGTGGTCGGGAAGGTGTGGAAATGCAGAGGCAGCTGCACGTCGTCCACCGCCTTCCACAGCGGCTCCCAGCACGGGTGCCACATCGGCTCCATGTCCCAGGAGCAGGACACCTCGATGCCACGCAGACCGAGCTTGGCGCAGCGGTAGATCTCCTTGACCGCGGCATCGATGTCGCCGTAGGGGATGCAGGCGAGGCCAATGTGACGATCCGGATAGTGACTGCAGAAATCCTTCAGCCAATCGTTGTAGATGCGGAACATCTCGTTGGCGGCTTCCGGGTCCTGCATCTTCGAGGCTGAGCCCAGGATGCCGAAGATGACCTCGGCGTCGACGCCGTCCCGATCCATCTCCTTGGCACGCAGATGCGGATCCGATGGCCGCTGTATACCCTTCTTACCGTCGGCGAACATGCCGGTCTCAGCCATGATGTCGACCCGGCGATTCTGCCCGGGAACGAGCTTTGCACCACCCGGCCCGACGCCGTTGAGCAGGCCGAAGTTGGCACCACGCTTGGTGACCCACTGCGGGCCGTCGGGGCCATCCTCGACATACGGCATGCGGTCCTTCAGCTCGGCGGAGGCCTCGGAGACGAACAGCTCGGGCGGCATCCACGGCATATCCAGATGACAGTCGGCGGAGATTCTGCGGTATTTCATGGTGGTCTGGTTCCTTTCTCATGAAGGGATTGGCGCGCCCCCGAGCGTACGCCCAAAGCCGCGCCGATATCAATTCCGCCCCGCGCCGAGGCGTTACCACAAGGTTACCGTGGCCCACGTCTCTTACCGATCCGGTGCCCCGACACGGCGTGCCGCACGGTCACTGCGCCGACCGCTACAGCGGCGCCGCTCGCATGGCGCGCGACCGTCGGCAAAAGCGAGGCACGGATCAGCAAAACGCGAGTTGGACTCAATCCTGCTCACCCCCATCTTGCACGTCGAGTTCGTGCGCGTCGGCCCGCCGGCCGCGCGCTGTCTACCCTCGAGGAAATCAACGATGAAACGCATTATGTTGTTCCTGGGTACCAACCTGGCCATCCTGCTGGTGCTCGGCACGGTGCTGAGACTGCTCGGCGTGGACAGGATCCTGGATGCGCAGGGCGGCCTGGATTACACGAGCCTGCTGGTGTTCGCGGCGGTGTTCGGCATGGGCGGCGCCTTCATCTCGCTGGCCATGTCCAAATGGACCGCCAAGCGCTTCACCGGCGCCATGGTCATCGAGCAGCCGCGCAACGAGACCGAGGCCTGGCTGCTGGAGACCGTCGGCCGTCAGGCCAACGCCGCGGGAATCGGCATGCCGGAGGTCGCGGTGTTCGATTCGCCCGAGCCGAACGCATTCGCAACCGGTATGTCGCGCAACAATGCGCTGGTCGCGGTCAGCACCGGTCTGCTCGGACGCATGCGGCGTGACGAGGTCGAAGCGGTGCTGGGTCACGAGGTCGCGCACGTCGCCAACGGCGACATGGT
>JAGRHX010000807.1 GCA_020444775.1 Gammaproteobacteria bacterium | reverse complement strand
CCGCCGATCTCCGAATACTCGCCCTCGTTGTTCTCGCGTACGACATAGAAGTCGATGTCGTCCATTCCGCGCCCCTTGAGCGGACACTCCACGCCATCGAGCAGGCGTACCGGCCGCAGCGCGATGTACTGCTGGAACTCACGGCGGATCGGGATCAGCAGCCCCCACAGGGAGACGTGATCCGGAACGCCGGGAAAGCCCACGGCACCGAGAAAGATCGAGTCATGGTTGCGAATCTGGTCCAGCCCATCCTCTGGCATCATGCGTCCGGTCTTCTGGTAGACCTCGCAGCTCCAAGGGAACTCATCGAAGCTGAAGTCGATACCGTATTTCGAGCCGACCGCCTCGAGCGCCCGAATCCCCTCCGGCACGACCTCCTTGCCGATGCCGTCTCCAGGGATGACCGCTATTCGATACTTCGCCATCTGTTCGCTCCTCGATGCATCTCATGAATGCCATTGATGCGGGTCAGTGTGCTGGGCCGCGGCGGCATCGTTCGCCGCAAAACGTGCCGCAGACGCGCAATCACCGGTAGACTCTGCCGCCGCCGATCGGGCGTTCGCGACATTCGCTGGGCGTCGCATCATATCAGGCCGTGCCGGGTCCAATGTCCCACGTTCATTCGGGACACGTGGCTGGTAGGAGGCCCGCGCGTGACTACGGGATCGCGCCTTCGGGGGGTGCGCACCGGGGGGCGTCAGCCTAAAGATGTGGCTGAATCCGCCGTTTTCTCGTACACAGGGAATTCGACCCGGCGGCACGCCGGCGCCCTGGTCGCGCCGGCCCGACCATCCACGGCCCGCGGACGTCCTCGTCGCGGTGTAGTTGCCGCGAGCCCGTTGGGACGCTCGTTGACAGGGATATCGTTGTCATCACCCCAGCGCCCCGCGCGCCTCCACCGAGCACGGCATGAGACCTCAATCCGATGCTTCTGCAAGCCCGTCCGCACCAGAGCCAGAGCGTTCGACCGCCACGGACGCGCTCGGATTGACTGCGTGCAAAGCAGAGCCGGACTCAGCGCCGGAGCGTGTGACTGTGGCGCCAAGCGACTGCGACATGGCCCACGGTCACCAGGCGAAAGCGCCAGCAGCCTGCCAGCCATCGCGTGCAGATGGCATCACCCCGGACGTCATCGTCCCAGCTACCATGGCGCAGAAGGGTGCCTGCGCGCAGCACTTGCCTGGCACGGCAACACAACGGCACCATCTGAACGATCGACTCAATCCATCGAGTACCAACATGTCGTTGCTCGAGCTGTTCTCCAGGCTCGATGAGGGCGTTGCATTCTTCGATGCCGAAGACCGGCTGTGCATGTACAACGCGACCTGGCATGCCGAGCTGGAAGCGCTTTGCGGTGTACCCATCCGTGCCGGGATCACCTTCGAGACCCTGCTTCGCGGGCTGGTCGATGCGCGTGGGCTGCCGCGTGTCGCGTGGCCAGGTGCTTCGGGCGCCAACGGCCAGGCCACCACACCCGCCTTGCACAGCACCGAATCCTTCATCGACTGGCGTCTGGCTCTGCACCGGGATGCCAGCACCGATCTACACCTGGCCTACGAGCAGGACCGCGTCCTTCAGATCATCGAGCACCGCGTCCCTGGCGGTGGCACGCTCTTGCACACCGCTCGCCCGCACTTCGATGGGCGCGACGAATCTCGGGAGCTACACGAGGCGGGACGCGACGTTACCGAACAGAACGACAGCGAGCAGATCCGGCGCCAGTTCATGGACGCGATCCAGACCATGACCTGCGGCTATGCGATGTTCGATCGCAATGACCAGCTGGTCATCTGGAACGATATCTGGCTGCAGCAACTGTGCGCGGAGGTGCGCGCTCTGGTGCAGCAGGGGGCGAGCTTCGACTCGCTGATTCAGGCCATCGCACGACACGGTGACTGCGTCGAGGCGCGCGGCCGGGAGCGCGACTGGTGCCAGCAACGTTTGCGTCTGCACCAGGAACCAGGGCCGCCGCTCGAGCTGCAACGCGGCAACGGACGCTGGTACCGGGTCCAGGAGCATCGCACCGCGGCCGGTGAGACGCTGGTCACGAGCTTCGACATCAGCGAGGAACGAGAGCGCGAACAGGCCCTGCGAAGCAGCGAGCTGCGCTTCAAGGCTTTCGCCGAAGCGGCCTCGGACTGGTTCTGGGAGACCGACGCCGAGCTGCGTTTTCGCTACGTCTCCGACGGCTTCTACACCAAGAGCGGCTTGAGCGCCGCCGAGCTGCTCGGTCGCACCGGTGCCGAGGTATTCGGCCCCGCCGACCCCGAGAATCCCGCCTTGTGGCAGGCCCACGAGCAGCTGCTGCGACGCCATGAAGCGTTTCGCGATTTCGTCTTCGTCGGTCTGAACCGTTCCGGCGAGCGCCAGCACTACCGGATCAGCGGCCAGCCCTATTACGACACCGACGGCCGCTTTGCCGGGTATCGCGGCAGCAGCACCGACATCACCGTCGAGGTCGAGGCACGCGCCACCGAGGAACGCTTCGTCGAGGCGCTCGAGAGCATGTCGGAAGGCTACGCCATGTTCGACGCCGACGACCGACTGGTGCTCTGGAACGAGCAATGGGTCGGCGCCCATCATCCCCGGATGCGCGGCGTCGTGCAGCCTGGCATGAGCTTCGAGCAGTTCGCCAGACGCATGTCCGAGCTGCTCCTGGAAGCCGGTCTGATCGACGATGTAGAGGCCTGGGTGCAGGGTCGCGTTTGGGAGCACGCCCATCCGGGGGAGCCGCGTGAGCGTCAGTTCATCGACGGCGAGTGGTATCGCGTCTACGAGCGCAAGACCGGCAGCGGTGGCACGCTGCTGCTGAGCAGTAACGTCACGGACCTGAAGCGCCGTGAGCTCGAGCTGGAGCGCAGCGAGGCGCGGTTCAAGGACTATGCGGACGCTGCCTCGGACTGGTTCTGGGAAAGCGATGCCGAGCACAGGCTGGTCTACATCAGCGCGCGCTTCACGCAGCTGACCGGTATGCCTCGCGAAGGCTTCATCGGTCATACCCGTTCGGAAGCAAACCCGGACGGCACCGACGTGGAGACCTGGACCAGACACTGGCAGGACCTGCAGTCCCATCGTCCGTTCAGGGGGATGGAGTATGCGGTCAACTACAACGGTGTACGTCACTGGATGAGGGTGGCCGGTCAGCCGCATTTCACACCCGACGGCGCGTTCGCCGGTTATCGCGGCACCGGCATGTTGATCACCGGGGAGGTGACGGCACGCCAGCTCGAAGAGCGCTTCTTCGACGCTATCGAGACGGTCAGCGACGGCTATGCGCTGTTCGATCAGGAGGATCGGTTGGTCCTTTGCAATACGACCTTCAGGGAGGAGATCTGCGCCTCGCTGCTGGATGCGCAGGACACCGACATCACCTTCGCCGAGCTGCTGCGCATCCTGGTCGACAAGGGCACCTTCCCGGCGGCGGTGGACCCGGAGGAATTCTATGTCGAACGCCTCTACCGGCATCAGAATCCGGGTGAGCCGTTCACGGTCGAACGCCGCGGTGAGGCAGGCGAACCGAATTGGTACCGGGTCAGGGAACGCCGCACGCCCGAGGGCGGCATCTTGTTGGTCGCGAGCGACATCACCGAGCTCAAGCGCCAGGAGCGGGCGCTGCAGGAGAGCGAGGCCCGCTTCAAGCAGTTCGCGGAGACCGCGGCCGACTGGTTCTTCGAGACCGACGCCGAGTTGCGCCTGAGCTACGTGTCGGAGCGCCTCGGCGAGCTTACCGGTCTGACTGCCGAGCAGCTGATTGGCAAGCCCATGAAGGCGTTGGTCGATACGCTGGACCACGACAAGCTCGCGGTGCAACGCATGCATTCCCGGATGCGGGCGCGGAGCGCATTCGAGAACGTCGAGTTCCGCGGCACCCGCACCGGCGATCTTCCAGAGGTGGTACACAGCCTCAGCGGGCGGACCATCACCAGCAGCAGCGGTGAGTTTCTCGGTTACCGGGGCAGCGGCCGGGACGTCACCAATTCCCGCCGTATGGCCCGACAGCTGGCTTATCAGGCTCGACACGACGCGCTCACCGGTCTGGTCAATCGGACCGAGTTCGAACGTCGCGTGACCCGGGCCATCAGCACGGCGCGCTCTGACAGCTGCGAACATGCGCTGTGCTATCTGGATCTGGATCAGTTCAAGGTAGTCAACGACAGCTGTGGCCACATGGCCGGTGACGAGATGCTCCGTCAGCTCAGCAACGTCCTGCGCGGCAAGCTGCGTAGTCAGGACACCCTGGCACGCCTGGGTGGTGACGAGTTCGGCATCCTGCTCGAGCACTGTCCCCAGGAGCAGGCCTCACGCGTCGCGAACGTGCTGCGTCGGGCAATCGAGTCGTTTCGCTTTGCCTGGGAGGACAAGTCCTTCCGTGCCGGCGCCAGTATCGGTCTGGTGCCGATCACCGCCGCGTCGCTGTCGGTCTCCGAGATCATGCGCACGGCGGACACCGCCTGCTACATCGCCAAGGACAAGGGCCGCAATCGGGTTCACTTCTACCGCCCGGACGACGAAGAGCAAGCGACCCGCGAAGGCGAGCTGCAGTGGGTCGCGCGTATCAACGACGCGCTGGAGAACGATCGATTCGCGCTCTACTGCCAGCCCATCCGTCGTCTGCACCCGGCGGCCCGCAATGACCTGCCCCTGAGCGGCATGCGCTACGAGATCCTGGTGCGGATGAAGGACGTCAAGAGCGGCAACATCATCCCCCCGGGTGCGTTCCTGCCCGCTGCCGAGCGCTTCCATCTGGCCAGCCGCATCGACCACTGGGTCGCCGAGCATACCTTTGCCTGGCTGAGCGCACATCCGCAGATCCAGCAGGCCGGCAATGTCTTCAACATCAACCTGTCCGGCCAGAGCCTGGGCGACCGACGCTTCCTGACGCGTCTGACGGAGATGATCTCCAGCTACGAGCTGATCCCGCAGACCATAGGCTTCGAGATAACCGAGACATCGGCTATCGCCGATCTGAACAGCGCGCGCAGCTTCATGGAGAACGCGCGATCGATGGGTTGCCGGCTGGCCCTGGACGATTTCGGCAGCGGACTGTCGTCGTTCGGCTACCTGCAGGCCTTACCCGTGGAGCTGGTCAAGATTGACGGGACCTTCGTCAAGAACCTGGACAAGGACCCGGTACAACGGACCATCGTCCGTTCGATCACCGAGATCGGTCACGCCATGGGCAAGGAGATCGTGGCCGAATGGGTCGAGCATCAGGCCATCCTCGATCTGCTCAGGGAGATGAAGGTCGACATGGTGCAAGGCTACCTGCTCGGCAAGCCGGTGCCGATCGACACGCTGCTGGAACAGGCCCCACGCGCCGGCAGCGCCAGACGGCGGTCCTGACGGGGTCGACCCGAGTCCTATTCCCGTTCGACTGGAATGCAACGGCGTTGGGGGCTCAACGGAAATCCCGCGATCGAACCTGTAGCCGGCCGAGCAGCGCGCTCAGATCCTTGACCGTATCCACCACCACGTGCACGACCTCGCCCTCACGCTGCACGCGACCACGCACGCCCATCAGCCGCGATCCCAGCACCGCGGCTCTTTGCGCCTGCAGCACCGTTGGCCATACGACCAGATTGACATGACCGGTATCGTCCTCGAGGGTGATGAACAGCACCCCACTGGCCGTCGCAGGCCGCTGGCGATTGATCACCAGCCCGGCCGCGCGCACAGGCGTACCGTGCGACATCGAACGGGTCTCAGACGCGGTGCTGACCAGCATGGGATCCAGATGCGGGCGCAACAGTGCCAGCGGATGACGGCCGAGGGTGAAACCACGACTCAGATAATCCGCGACGATGGACTCGCCCTCCGACGGTGGGCGAAGCATGGGTAGAGCCTCGCGGACCCCGGCCTGATGCAGCAGCTTCGGCGCATCGGGGTCGATGCCGAGCGCGGCCCAGTGGGCCTGCCGGCGATGCCCGGCGAGCGAGGCCAGCGCACCACCCGCGCTCAGGCTCCGCACGTCGGCTCGACTCAGCTTCGCCGCGCGTGCCAGCGACTCGATACGATGCTGTGCGCTGACAGCCTCGAACAGCCAGGCGCAATCGCCACCGTCACGCTCACGGGCGGCGACGATGCGCTCGACCGCGGCCTTCCCAAGGCCGTTGATCACGCGCAGCCCCAGACGCACGGCCAGAGCCGGGCGGGAGCGCGCCTTCGCATCCGCCCTCCGGGCTGGCGACCAGCCGGCATCGCCAAATCCATCGCCAGTTCCATCGCCAGTT
>JAGRHX010000806.1 GCA_020444775.1 Gammaproteobacteria bacterium | reverse complement strand
TCGGTCTGGATGAACGGCACGTAGTTCTCACGCGGCAGACTGCGTCCGATGGCGCTGACGATGCCAGCGGTCACGGTATGCTCGAAGCCAAAAGGTGAGCCGATCGCCAGCACCCACTCGCCGACGCGGGGCGCATGCTGCAGACCGAGTTTGACCACCGGCAGATCGCTCGCCTCGAGCTTGAGCAAGGCGACGTCGCTGCGGTCGTCGAAGCCCACCACCTCGGCGACGAACTCGCGCCGATCATTGAGCCTTACGATGACCTCGTCGGCATCCTTGATCACGTGGTTGTTGGTGATCACATAACCGTCGCTGGAGATGATGAAGCCGGAGCCGAGGGACTGCGCGTCGAACTCCTCCATTTCGCCGCCATCACCGAAGAAGCGGCGGAAGAACTCGTTGAACGGGCTGTCCTCGGGCAGGTCCGGTATCTCCAGCCCCTTCGGTAGCTGTCGGCGCAGCGCGGTACGTTTTTGCGTGGTGCTGATATTGACCACGGCCGGGCTGTAGGTGGATACGAGCTCGGTGAAGTCGGGCAGCTCACGCGCTCGTGTCTGGGTGCTCGAGAAACAGAGCATGAGCACGAGGAGCAGACGCCCCGCCGCAGCCGCGCGGGAATCGATCAGTGCAGTGACAGTCATCATTGATATCCGTGCTGATATCCGTGCATGGTTCCGGTGCGCCGGTCGGCGCCTGCGCTCGGCCGCTCGAGCGTCAGCGCGGCCGGGGCCGTCCGGCTCGGGTGCCGCGGCGCCCGGCTCTCGCGGACATTGTGGCGCTCACGCCCAGACTCACCGTCGGGTCGCGGTGGTGTCTCGCCGAAACCAAGGCCCGAAGGAAGTCCACGATGAATCCCGAGAACGCGCCCTCTTGCGGGCCGCGGCCGTTCCGTCTGCTCAGCGTACGGGCATCACCGACCTGCAGACACGCGCCGCGGTCATCCCGGGAATCTCGCCCACGGCCGTGATCTGGAATCCGTCAATCATACAGCCAAACGCGTTGACGGCCCCAATTGTGGATAATCCGTCTAGTTTCTCGGCATCCGGCTCGAGCTGCTCGACGAATACCGAGATGCTGCTCAAGCCATCGCTGTACACGTGGTGCTCGACGGGCATTTCCGGAACCATGCCCTGGTCTCGTACCCGCTCCGCCATCTCGAATCCCGGTGGCAGCCACTTGACCCGCCACTTCGCCTCCAGCGGCGCCTCCGCGGCGACCTCCGTGGTCGACATGGCATAGCTCCTGCCCTCCAGGTGTGGGCGTAGCAGATCGTCGTCCACGGCGGGCAATATCGCTATCGAGGCGTACATGAAATCCTCGAGCGTCATCAGATCCGGAGTCAGCAGTTGCGACCGCAGCAACAGCCCGGTCTGCTTGTCGAGAAACAAACGATGACCGTAGCGGTTCTTGTCACGGGGTAGGACGCTGACCAGAGTCGTCTCGCGATCCGCCACGCGTCCGCCGTCCTGCACGTCCAGGTGATAGTAGGTGCGCAGCTGTTGCTTGCGTTCAGGGTCCTGCTCGACCCCCTCGAGACGGCTGAACAGCGCGGTACGCTTCTTCTTGCCCTCGGTCTTCACCGTCGCGCGATCGTCGGGCAACACGCAGATCACACTGTCCGAGTCGATGATCACCTCGCGCTTCTCGCCAGCCAGGGAGATCATGCGTGCCTTGGCGCCGGTCTTGCCGCCACGGTAGATCACCCGCATCGGTTCCACCTTGCCGCCAGCCTGATAGAGCAGGTAACCGTCGTAATTGAGCATCATGCCCGCATGACTCATGCGGGCCAGCCATTCGAAGGCAGCCTCACCGTCCTCGACCGCCCGTACACCGCGGACCGGTGTGTACATCAGCAGACAGGCCAGCGTCAGCGTCACGATGGACCGCGCGAGGCGGCTCGAGGCCGCCATGGTCCGACGCCGCGCGTCTGCAGACGCGTTGCTCGACCGTCTATTGAAAGTGATTCTTCTGGCCATAGCCGACGATTCGCGCGTACGGCAGCATGCCACGCGGTGAACCGGACAGATATCCGTTGTGGTTGAGCAGGTATCCATTGAGTCTCTGTTCGACCTGACCGCTGGCGTCCCAGCGCACCGCGGCACTCTGGACGCCGGCATGCCGCGCCGCGTCCCGCTCGGCCAGCCGCTCACGCAGCGCCGGCGACAGCCCATCATCGTCTGTATCGGCCCGCCCCGGAGATGCCGCACCACCGTCCGCCGAGCGGTCGTTCGGGATGGAGGTCCGAGCCGCCCCATCGGCGATCCGGATGGAATCGCTCGAGGCGCCGCCAGCGACCTGCTCGGCGGCATCTCTGCGTGCGCCCCCTGGACTGAGCACCAGCACGGCGGCCACGGCCACCGAGGCGGCCAGCGCCAATCCCGCACCCAGCCGCGCAGCGGGCCTTCTGTGCAGGGGCAGCACCTGCGCACTCAGGCCCGCCGCCGATGCCCGCTGAGCAGCGCTTACATCGATCGCCCGATCGGCTACCGACAGGCTCGGCTCGGCAGCCAGCGCCGTCCGGACACGTACGCTCAGCGTTTGGTGGGCGGCGCTGCGAAAGTGTCCCTGCAACACATCGCGAGTGAGCACCGCGCTGCAATACAGACTGCGGGCATCGGCATCGCTGGACAGACGGTCGATCACCCGGGGAACCTGCCCCGTCTCCAGCTCGTCGTCCAGCAACATCGACAGGTCGGCGAGCGCTTGTGCCTCGCGGCCGGCCGTGTTCGGCCGGGCTTCGTCTGAGATGTTCTCGTGTTTGCTCATCAGGCTGTACCGGGTGCGCTCGCACCGATTGATGTCTGTACAGCGCATCTTGTGGTCAGATGCGAATCCTCAAGTGGCAACCCGCCAGCGCCCGGACCTCAGTTCCCGGCCTTCACCGACCTCGGCCTCTGCCCGGCTCATTGCTCCAGCAAGGGTGCCAGTCGTTCATTGATTGCCTCTCGAGCCCGGAAGATGCGAGAGCGCACGGTACCGACCGGGCATGCCATGGCCTGCGCGATCTCCTCGTAGCTCAGGCCGTCCATCTCGCGCAGCAGGATCGCCGTGCGCAGGTCCTCGGGCAGGCCATCGATCACCTCCACCACCGTGCGCCGGATCTCCTCGGTCAGCAGCAAGCGTTCGGGTGAGGCGTGGTCCTTGAGATCGGAGTCGGCCTCGAACCGTTCGGCGTCATCCGCATCAAGGCTGTTCTCCACCACTCGCCGGGAGCTTGCGAGCAGATGATTCTTGGCGGTATTGATCGCAATCCTATACAGCCAGGTGTAGAAGGCGCTGTCGCCACGAAAGCCGGGCAGTGCCCGATAGGCACGAAGGAAGGCTTCCTGCGCGATATCGAGCACCTCGCTCTGATCCCGCACATAGCGGCTGATGAGATTGGTCAGTCGATGCTGATACTTCAACACCAGCAGGTCGAAGGCTGCCTTGTCACCTTGCTGCACCCTCGCGACCAGCACCTCGTCGGAGTCGTTGTCGGCCATGGGGTCGACCTCACCTCCGTCGCGGCGCGCGACCGCCCGATCGATCGGCGCGGGCGTGTCCGCCTACCGCATCACCCTGGCGTCGCGCGGCATCGTGTGGAGCCTGCCGCACATCGATGATCGGATAGACCGGGACGCGCCGTGGAAGTTTCCCCACCTGCGCGTGATCGTCATACGTCGCGGTCCCACCGCGCTGGCCGATGAAACCGCGCATCAGGCCCGGGCTACCGGAAAGGCCAGTACCGCATCGATGGTCCGTGCATCCATGGCCAGCATCAACAGTCGGTCCAGCCCCATGGCGACGCCGCTCACGCTCGGCAGACCATGCGCAAGCGCCGCGAGCAGATGCTCGTCCACTGGAAGCTCCGGCAGACCGGCGTCGCGTCGGAATGCAAGGTCCGCGAGTATCCGGGCGCGCTGCTCCGCCGCGCTGCGCAGTTCCTGATAGCCGTTGGCAATCTCCACGCCCTCGATGTACAGCTCGAAACGGCGTGCGAACGGTGGTCGGATCCGCGCATCGCCGAACGCTACCGTCTCGTCCTCGGTCCCCAGCCCGTGCTCTATCTCGGCAAGCGCCGCCTGCGAAGGCGGATAACCGAAGATGAAGCAGGTGCGGGTCGACAACTGCTGCATCACCACACCCGACATCAAGAAATCCAGGGCCTCATCACGATGCGCGCAGTCACCCTGCAAACCATGGCGACGACAGCAGGCGAACAAGGTCTCATCAGCGCAGCGCATCGGGTCCAGGCCGATGGTCGATTCGAAGGCCTCGGCGTAGGAGACGATGGGCGGCTGCGCGATGTCCAGCAGCCGCGTGCAGAGCTGGCCGACCTCATGGATCAGCGCCAACGCGTCGTAACCGGGGCGATACCATTCGAGGATGGTGAACTCGGGGTTGTGC
>JAGRHX010000805.1 GCA_020444775.1 Gammaproteobacteria bacterium | reverse complement strand
AGTCGCGGTGCCGCGAACAGCTGGATGCAGATCACGTCTACGAATAGCAGCACCGCGCTTGCGCGAGCGGCCTTCCGTGGCTCCGCTTGGTTACACAACCTTCGCAGAACACGAACGGTCATGTGATTGGTGGTCATGTGATTGGTCCTGCCGCACCTGTGCAGCCGAGGTTCCTGCCGGTCGCCCGATGCGCGGCGACCTGTGTTCTAGCGTATCTAGCAGTCGCCGCGACCACTGTCCAGGGACTTTGACACAGGCCACCGCAATAAGAATGAAATCCGAGAACACAAGTACTAAATGCAAGCAAATCAATCACTGAATGTTCTGCCATTCAGGGTTCAGACACCTGACTACTCAAAAGTCAGTATTGTCGTCCAGCGCGAAATATCACGTTTATTTTTGAATGATGTTTTTGATTATAGAAACGGTCTGTTTCACTAATTCTCGAACACGAATTACAGGAGTGGCATGACGACCATTCCAAAACTTTCGAGCAACGAATGTGAGAAAAATCACTGACAGACAACGGAATATTCACGTCTCATGAATGTAGCGATGAAGCGTCTGTCTGCCACGGCGGTCGAAGGCGGCAACCGTCCCTGCCCGGTCGCGAGCAGCAGATCAACGGCTTGCCAGGTCTTGCTCGGTATTGCACGCCGACCAGGCTGATTGCCGCTTGCCGCCGCGGGCTGCCGGCTCGCACGCCGACCTGGAACGACGTCGGGCTCGAGGCGTCAAGTGGCCGACTGCATCGCGACGAGGCCTGGTCTTGTGCCTGCAGGCATCCACAGGCAACTCGAAGACACAGGCATCTTGAAGATCCTACATAACGATATGAAATATAAACACTTATCGGTCTTCTGATCAGCAGCCGAGGAATGAATTGGACTCAATCGGCGACCTGGCCTTCACCCTCACAGGACCGTAGGTCACGCAAAGTAGCGCTGGCACATGGCTGAACCGCAGCCCCGCAGCGCGTCCCCGCACGAGGCAGTGGCCGTGAAGCGTTTTCTGCATGGCGCATCGGTTGGCGGCCGGCTGATCTCCACGAGGTTGCTGAAACGCGGTCACGCGGGGTGGAGTTTGTGACGGTTGCTCGCGGCCTGTGTCGGGCCGGGCGCGTGCCATCGGACAGCCTGACTTGCGCTCGAATGAGCAGGCACGAACACAATGCAGCCCGGCTCCGGGAGCCCATATTTCGAACGCAGTTCAGTTATTCGAGCCCGAACAGAGAGCCGTCACCCGACGCGTGGATCTCCCCCGCCAGGGCATTGTTTCCGGCTCATTACTGCACCATGACCGTTGCTTCGAAACGTCAATTCATGCGACTCACACGGATTCTCGCTCGACCATGTAAATAATATGAAACACATATAGGAAAAATATTATTATTATCATCCAAATCCATGAACGCTGATAGTTAAATTCAGTGTTCAGTGCGTATTCGTATTGCATGTCTGCAGCAGGCTATTGCAGATTCTTGACAAACAAGAACAAACAAGAAAGGTGGGTCAACAGCGCGAGCGGCGAAGGGTATGCCGCCGTTGACTCGTGGTCTATGACAGCGTGAGGGGAGACTCATGCGTAGGCTCGTGTTCGTGAGTCCGGTAAATGATCCGGCGCATCTCATCTACACTCTTCAACAGTCCGCCTGGGAGGCATGGCCGGCGCAGACCGCCAGCGCGTGTAACGCGCTCAGTGAACGCCAGCGCTTCGATCTGGGCATCGTCGAGCTGCCGTCGCCCGACGATACACAGACTTTCCATTGGGTTGAGCAGGTGCTCCAGCAGATGAGCGATCTGCCATGGATCGCGCTGGTCGAGCCCGCACATCTGAGCGCGCCACGAACGCGGGCGCTGATCCTGGAGCACTGCGAGGACTACCACACCTTGCCGGTCGATCCCGGCCGGCTGGCGACGGCAGCCGGACACATCCACGGCATGGCCCGGCTGGCTCAGGCCGAACCGGTAAGCAATCACCATCACATTCCGTCTCAGTACGGCGTGGTCGGTGAGAGCGCGCAGATGAGTGCGCTCATTCGACGCGCGCGCAAGGTCGCGCAGTCGGAGGTACCCGTTCTGCTCTCCGGTGAGAGTGGTACCGGCAAGGAACGAATCGCAAGCCTGATCCACCGTCTGTCACCACGCGCGTCGGGTCCCTTCGTCGCCGTCAACTGCGCCGCCCTCCCGGCGTCGCTGATCCAGGCCGAGCTGTTCGGCTACGAACGCGGCGCATTCACCGGCGCCAACAAGCGGCAGATCGGCCGCATCGAGGCCGCTTCGGGCGGAACCCTGTTCTTCGACGAGATTGCTGACATCCCCTACGGTTTGCAGGTCAACCTGCTGCGTTTCCTCCAGGAAGGGACACTGGAACGACTGGGTAGTCATCAGACCCTGCACATCGACGCGCGTATCGTCACCGCGACCCACGTCGACCTGGACGAGGCCGTACGCCAGGGGCGGTTTCGTGAGGACCTGTACTATCGCCTCAACGTCGTACGCATCACCTTGCCGCCGCTCCGTGAGCGGGGCACTGACGTGCTGCATCTCGCCCAGCACTTCCTCGACATGTATGCCGAGTCCAAGCGGTCGATGCCGTACACCTTCACCCCGGATGCGGTGGATGCCATTACCAGCTACCGCTGGCCCGGCAATGTCCGTGAGCTCATGAACCGCGTTCGGCAGGCCGCAGTGCTCTCAGACAGTCGTCTCATCAGCGCCCGGGATCTTGCCTTGAACGTCGATAACGCGCCCAGCCGTAGACCGACCCTGGCCGAGGCGCGTGAGCTGGCCGAACGCTCGGCCATCATCAAGGCGCTGACGCGCAACAAGGTGAACATCTCGCAGACCGCGCGCGAGCTCGGCGTGTCCCGCGTGACCATCTACAGACTGATGGAGAAGCACGGCATCGCGCCCTCACACTGACGCAAGGAAGCTGCACGAGTCCATCCTGGATTCGTGCAGCGGCATTTTTGAATTGCACGTTGTCGAAGTACCACCCGAAATCGGGCGAATTTCCTAAAGTGATGTGAATTCTGGCCGAAAACGCTGGGATGAACGCTCGATCCCCGGCCTTCACACCGAACCGCGTGCCTGCACCGCCCGTCAGCGACGGCTCCGTGCTGATGTCTCGTGGGCGGATCCCACGCGATCTCCTGCCGCGCTCTACACGCGGCGAAGGTTTCTCGGACAGGCTCCTGAACCAGCTGTTCGAGAACGCCGCGCACAACCAACAGGTGATGCGCCGCTTCCTCAAGCGGGAAATGAGCCTGTTGACCGCCAACGGCCTGGTCGATCTGATCGAAAAGCTCACCATCGGCACGCGCGCAGGTCTGAGCCTGGACGCCGTCGGCCTTGCGTTGTTCGATCCCCATGATGTGTTGCGCGATATGCTGACAACGCTGGGTAGCCCGGCCCATCAGCTCCAGGACGTGATCCTGTTGCGTGATCCACGTAGATTCACCGGACCCGCGGCGCCGGGCAAGCGACTCCGTCTGGAGGACTATGATGTCGAACGTCATGGCTGGCTGCTGGGGCCCGGCAGGCTGCGCCGGGTCGCCATGCTACCGTTGCGTCGACCCGATGGTCTGGTCGGCTATCTGTGTCTGGGCACCCGGGACCCAGCTCGCTTCATCTCCGAGCATGCAACGGACCTGCTGGAAAGACTGAGCCTGGTCGCCGCGCTGTCGGTGGAGAACGCCTGCAATGCCGAGCGGCTTCGCCTGGCCAGCCTCATCGATCCACTCACCGGCTTGTTCAACCGGCGTATGCTCCATCAGCGCCTGAGTGAGGAAACGGCGCGCGCGACACGCTATGGCCAACCCATCAGCTGTCTGTTCGTGGATGTGGATCATTTCAAGCGCATCAACGACA
>JAGRHX010000804.1 GCA_020444775.1 Gammaproteobacteria bacterium | reverse complement strand
CAGCATGCGCTTGAAGGTATAGGCGAGCATCGACGCAAGGGTCCCCGGGGGCAAGGGAGCTGGCCGCAGCCGACGGCGGCCAGCTCGAGTCAGCCTACTTCCAGCTCGCGAAGAAGAACCGTGGGATCTCGTCCGAGGTCGGCGTCCACTCGAGGTCCCTGCTCATCGCATAGTTGGTCGGATAGGTGAACAGAGGCACCCAGTAGGCCTGCTCGGCGATCTGCTTCAACGCCCTCGCGTAGGCGGCCTTGCGTACCCCCTGGTCCATCGTGCTGCCCCCCTCCTTCAGGGCCGCCAGCACCAGCGGGTCCTTTGCGGTGTCATCCGGACCGCCACCGAAGAACACGGTGGTGATGGCGTCGACGTCCGGGACCGAGCCCGAGCCCCAGGTCATGAAGGCAAAAGGCACCTTGGCGCCACGAATGGCGTCTCGCGTCGCCGCGTACTTGCCAAAGCGCAGGTCGGTCTGGATGCCGACGGCGGACAGGTAGCCGATGATCGGCTCGAGGTAGTTGCGATCCCGATAGGCGTAGATCTCGGTCTTGAAGCCATTGGGATAGCCGGCCTCGGCCAGCAAGGCCTTGGCCTTGGCGACGTCGAAGTCATACTTCATGACGTCGTCGGTGCAACCGAACTGCTCGGGATAGCAGGCGGCATTCACCACTTTCGAGCCACCGCGCACGATGTTGTCGGCGATTGCCTGACGGTCGACGGCATGCGCCACCGCGCGACGCACACGGATGTCCTGGAACGGGTTCTGACCCGATACCCCGGCGGCATCGAACGTCAGGTAACCGATACGCATCGTCGAAGCGGGTTTGACCACCAGATTGGACATCCGCTCGAGCTTCTCGGCCTGGTCGGCCGGCACCTTGAAGATCCAGTCCAGCTGCCCCGAAGCGAGCTCGACGATCTGGGTGTTCACGTCCGGAATGGTGCGCTGGATGATCCGGCCGATCGATGGCTTGCCCTTGGGACTGCCTTCGAAGTAGTCGCTGTTCTTCTCGAACACGATGCGCTTGCCCGGCTGCACCTCGACCACCTTGTATGGACCGGTGCCTACAGGCTTCACCCCCATGCCTTGTGGGCCGACCTCGGCGTAGTAGTCCTTGGGGTAGATGGGGATGTCCGAGGACAGGTAGAGCAGCGCCAGTGGTGTCGTGTCCTTCGCAGTGATGCGCACGGTACGCTCACCGACCCTCTCCGCGCCCTTCAGCCATGCCACCGGTGTGTTCTGGATCTTGCCGGTGTCGGGTCGGACCAGGAACTCGATGGTCGCAACCACGTCGTCAGCAGTGAGCTCGACGCCGTTGTGGAACTTAACGCCCTGACGCAGCGTGAACTCGAAGGTCTTGTCGTCGATCGTTTCGAAGCTCTCGGCCAGCAGGCCCTTGAACTCGCCGCTCGATGGATCCTGATACAACAGGTTGTCCCACACGTGGCGGTTGATGATGATGCCCTCGCGCGAGTTCTGGAAGTAGTAGTCCAGCGTCGGCTGCTCGCGCTCCCAGGCGATGTTCAACGTGTCATCTGCCTTGCCGGCCCACGCCGGGCTCGACGCGGCCGCGCCCAGCGCCACCCCCACGGCAAGCGTCGTCAGTCCACGACGCCATGACTGCCTGTTGCTCATGTTCACTCTCTCCGTACTTGTCCATGACAGACCATTAGAATCGATCCGACGGGCAACGCCACCGGCCGTGGGTATGATTCGCTTCAGCCGGTTGGCTCACTTGTCGACGCAGTCGGTAAGCGCAGGCTCCGACGACCCGAATCAACACACGGAGCGGGGATTGCCTCTACGCATTGCCCGGCCTTCGGGCCTGCTCGTCGGGGGTGGCTGAAGGCCCGTGCAGCGCGCGGCCACGGGCTCACAGCCTGCAGGCATGGGCGGCGGCGGAACCTGAACGACGGCCGACGCCACACGGAGCACATCGACCGCGGCGTGTGTCGGCGCCGGCGCGGACCGAAGGATAGGGGATTCGGATCGCCACTACCAGCGGTGTCCGAAGCCTGCGCCAGGACAGGTCGGACCGATGGGAACCGGCGGTCGGGACACGCCACGCTCGAGGAAGGCACATCGGCCCGGCCGGACAATCTCCAGCGCCACGGGGGACCGAATGGCTGACATCAATTCATCGTCAGTGGTGCGGGACGCGCTGAGCGCGCTGCACAGCGCCCCCAGCCAGGATGTGAGAACGCTGCGTGGTATCCGCCAGCAGATCTCCCGACGCCTCATCAGGGCATCCCCTCGTCAGGTGCTGAGCATCGCTGGCGAGCTCATCGAGCATGGGCCCCGATGGGTGGGTTATGAGCTCATCAACAAGCACCGGCCCACCCTCGTCTCGCTGGACCTGGCGCAGGTCGAACGGCTCGGCGCGGGCAATTCGAGCTGGGGTCAGGTGGACGCCTTCGGCACGCTGATCGCCGGGCCGGTCTGGTTGATCGGTCAGATCGACGACCATGCCGTGCTCGCCTGGGCCGAACGGCCCGATCGCTGGTGGCGCCGCACGGCCTTGGTCGCGACGACCGTCTTGAACACCCGCAGCCGCGGCGGGGCAGGCGACACGCGACGCACCCTGGCGATCGTCGAGCGCCTGGTACGGGACCGGGACGACATGGTGGTCAAGGCCGTGAGCTGGGCGCTGAGGAGCCTGGCGCCGTGGGATCCGCAAGCAGTCAGCCGAGTCCTGTCCGAACACGACGCGGTGCTGGCGGCCAGGGTCAAACGAGAGGTCCGCAACAAGCTCGCGACCGGGCTGAAGAAGCCTCGGGCTGGCACGACCAGCAACGATCGAGCGGGGTCGTAGACCGGGTAGCCCCGCCAGGCCGGCCAGTGTGAGCCAGCGCGCTGAATCGGAACAGCCCACATCGGTCGACGCGTGACACCCGCCACTACTGCGCCCGCAGCTGACGAAGCAATCGTTGCGCGATCTCCAGCTCCGGTCGCACGTGCGCCAGGCGTTGCAGCCATTCGCGGGCCTGCTCGGGACGGCTGCTCGCAGCGCCGAGCGCGGCACTGAGCGCATGCGAATAGGCCAGTGTGAAATCGACGCTGGCCCCGGCCGCCGCGATGAAGCCGTCCACCTGCGCCTCCAGACCTTTGGACTCGCCATCGAGCAGGGCGTCGAGATAGCGGTCGCGCGCGGCGAAGCCCTGCCGGTAGCGATCATCGGCGCGTCCAAAGCGTGCCGCGAGACGCTCGGGCGATGCGTCCCCATGCATCGCCGTGAGCAGCTCGCCCAGCGTGCGGCGCCCGGACTGGCCACGCTCGGAGGTAAACGCGGGGGCCCTGAACAGGATGCGCGGGTGGTCATCCAGGTTGAGCGGTCCGCTGCCCATGAACTGCTCCAGCGCAGCCGGGCCGGCGATGTAGTGAAACGCAAGCTGCCGGGGACTGCGCACCGCAGCACCTCTGAGCTGGGCCCGGAGCGTGGCGCTTGTCCGTAGCCGTGCCTCGAGCGTTTCGACGTCCAGTGCGTGCGGCCGCTTTGTGCCGACCAGGCCCAGCGCCGGAAAGGCGTCGAAGCTCGCGATCCAGGCTTCATGGTGAGGAAACACCGCGGCAAAGGTACGCAACGTCATGCGCAGCATCTCGGCGTCCATCTGGTAGAGCGGTAACCACTGGCAGTACAGGCCGTTCGCATGCAGTCGGTCACGCACGGCCTGGAAATGCTCCAGCGTGTAGAGCAGCGCGGCACCGTCGCGGGCCGGGTGGAACAGATCACCAATGACGACATCATAGCGACTCGATGTTGTGCGCACGAAGCGGCGCGCATCACCTATGTGCAACCTGGCACGGGGTGAATCGGAGATGCTTTCGTTCCAGCCAGCGAAGTGCTCGAGCATAGCCAGGCTCTCCGGCACCAGCTCAACGGCCTCGATGTTCACGCCTGGATGGGTCAGAGCAGCACCCGCCGTGATCCCCGAGGCGATACCCATCAGCAGTACTTCGCGCGGGTGTGGGTGTAGCAGTAGCGGCAGGTGAGCCTGCATGCGTTGGATGCGCAGAGCCACATCGCCAGTGCCGCCCATCTGGAAGCGATTGTTGACCCTCAGGTTGCGCTCACTGCCGCGTGATGTCACCGCGACAGCGGCGAGCGTGCCCTCGCGATACACGAGCAGCCGTTCACCATCGCGCAGCGTCACCAGGGAGATGTCGCGTGTCAGCAATAGCGCCACCAGGACCGGTATTGCTGGTAGCCAGCGCGGCAGCCGCCAGGGGTATGGCAGCAGCAGCAGATAGCCCCAGGCCAGCAACAGACCGCTCCACTGGCTGCCCAGCGCGGGCACCAGCAGCAATGCGACCACGACCGGTGCCAGCATTCCGCCCGCCGTGTTGATGGCCAGCGCCCGACCAATGCCGCCGCAGGCGTGACGCTGACCCTCGGCAAGCGCGCAGAACAGCGCACCCATGACGATGGTCGGCAGTAGCAGCACGGGTGTCGCCAGGAGAATCTCGGCCCCCGTCACCGCGAGCATGCTGTCGCCAAGCAGGCTGCGCAAGCTACGGTAGCCATCCGCGCCGTGCTGTATCACCCATAGACCGAGGATACAGGCACAGCTGGCCGCCACGGCCAGCGCTGCGCGCAGCTGATCCGTGGGCAGACGGCTGAGGTGTCTTTGATACAGTGCGCCACCCAGAGCGGTACCGAGCAGATAGACCAGCAACACGGCCGCATAGCTGTACACCGTGCCCTCGAAGATCTGCGCCATGATGCGGATGACGACGATTTCGAAGCCAATGCCGAGCAATCCACTCAGGAACAGCGGGTTGACGACCGTCGCTCGGGTGGCGTGCGTAGCGCCCGGCCGCTGTTCCGAGACCGTGGCCACTCGGATAATAGCCACCGGGAATCCCCGCTCATGGACGAGCATGCCCACGGCCACACCCAGGTTGACGAGCGCCAGCACGGCGAGGGTCGTCTTGAAGCCCAGGCCAGGCATCAGCACAGCGGTGCTGAGCACGACGCCGACCGCCGCACCCAAGGTGTTGAACGCATAGATGCGACCGAGACGCGCATCCTGGCGTGTCATCAGACCCAGCCAGCGGTCGGCGGCCACCAGCGTAGCGCCCATCGCGGCCGTTGCCGGCAGCATGATGACAAACGGGATCAGGAAGGCCAGTGACCAATACTCGAACTGAGCGGGCGCGGGTCCCAGCCAGCGGCTCACCAGCTGACTGATGGGCGCGATGAGCAGCGCCGACAGCAGTGCACCGAGCGCGATGACCAGCTCGAGCGCCGCGTACCAGCGGGCCGGGCGAGCGCTGCGGGCGATCCTCCGGTCCAGACAGATGGCACCGGGCGCCAGGCCGGCCATGAAGGCGGCGAGCACCGCCAGGGCCGCCGGCATCTCACGGCCCAGACCGACGGCAAACATCCGGGTCCACACCAGCTGGTAGCCGAGTGCCGGCACCCCGGAGAGTAATAGCAGCAGGCACAGCCAGGCTGTGTCGCGGCGTGGCGCTGCGAGAATGGGCAGGCGCAAGCGGGTAGGCGCAAAGGCTGCGCGCGCAGCGCCGGCGGACGCTGCGCGCGAGACTGATCGGATCAGCTATTGCGGCGTCGGCTGCGACCCAGGCCACACAGCGCCAGGACCGCCGAGCCCAGCAACCAGACCGCGGCCGGTACCGGGATCGGGGCCAGCGCGCCGACCGCGCTCTCGAATGCGGCTTCATCGAAGCTGCCGCTGTCGTTCAGGTGGAACGCGATCAGGAATGCGTCCGAGGCGTGGTAGAGCGGCGTGGACCCATTGGATTCGAGGCCGAACAAGGACAGTTCCAGGAGATACGCGCCGTCCATCGGCGTGCCGGACGATGAGCCGATCTCGAAGTCGATGTGTGAGTGGATACCACCACCAGCATCGAATTGGTCGATCAGCCCGGAGAGTCCGGAGCCGCCCATGGCCGACACCTCGATGGCGCTGCCGACGACGTCATCAATGGTGATGTGCTCATCGAAGCCGCTGCTCACCCAGCTGCTGCCATCCCACTTCAGGAGCGAATCGAGGACCTGGAATCCGAGAATGCTGTCGGCGACGCCATTGCCGTCGGGCACATCGAAGCCGGGGTCATTGGTCGTGAAAGGCGAGCCCAGCTCACCGAACTCCGATTCGAACAGCTTGCGGCCCGGTTTGATCGCGGTAGTCAGTAGCGCTTCATCGTGTGGGTCGACGATGATGGTGCCGCTCGCGCTGCCGGCCGGGTCGATGATGGCTTCGATGTCAGCGTGCTGCGCCAGCAGCGCCGGCGACCACAGCGCGAGTCCGAGCACCGCGCCACGTGTGATTGGCTTGAACGTCATTGATGTGAGTCTCCAGGGGTTCGAGGTTGGACCCGATCGAGAGATCGTCGAGGGAGTATGAGATGTTATACTGTTACTTTTCGGCATTGCATGTCAATACCAGCGCAGCCTCAGCACGCGACCGCGCGGCCGTGAATTCAGCGCGTCGATTTGTCACAATTGCGACGGGTACGATTGAACGGGCGGCGCTTTCACCCAAGGCCCCCACGACGCGCATCCCGATGGGGATCGCGTCGACCTGCCGCCATGCGTTTAGAGTTGCTGAAGAGGTCGGCGGCCGGCTGTCCGCGGATGCGTCGGCGGCTTCAGGTCCTGGCGCCCTGGCTTAGAGGGATTGCTGAACGCAGTCATGTCCAAACGAGCTTCTACCAAGGAGGCCGCATTTCCGCGGTCAGGCCACGATCACGAGGCCTGCGTTACGGCCGCGCTGCAACGGGCCGAGACCGTGTGCGCCGAGCACGGCGTACGCCTGACGCCGTTGCGCCGCCGTGTGCTCGAAATCGTCTGGGCGAGTCACCGCCCGGTCGGGGCGTATGCGATTCTGGAGACGCTCGGCCAGGAGGGCTTCTCACCCGCCCCTCCCACCGTTTATCGCTCACTCGACTTCCTGCAGGAGCAGGGACTCGTGCACCGCATTGCGTCGCTGAACGCGTTCATCGGTTGCGAGCAGCCCGGCCACGCAGGCTCCGGTCAGTTTCTCATCTGTCACGACTGCGGTACCGCTGTTGAGCTGACCGACCCCGCCATCGAGCAGGCCATCAGGGCCAGCGCCGAAAAACGCCAGTTCACTGCCGAGATGCACAACGTCGAAGTCAGCGGCGTCTGCCCGAACTGCCGAGACTGACCGTCCCCTCCCTGGTAACGGTGTACGAGGTCAACGCCACTGCCAAGTCCCAGGCACGCAGGCCTTCATCTCACGGCACGATGATAGCGGCGGCATTCCGGCAACCGATTGCGATCGCCGGAATCCTTGGGCTCCGAATCTCTACATCACGACAAGCTGGCCCGCATCTAAGGCCGGCTCATCTCCTCTTGACCCCCTCTCCGTCGCCACTGAGTCTTCTCGACTTCCGAGCGCCGCTCACCGCCCCAAATCCGCCGCCAGACTCGACACTGTTTGTCAACCCTGCTGCGCACACGCCGGTACCGTACCTCGGTCATCAGAACGTAATTGGTTTGAACTACACTGATCGGCTCTAATTCGCTCACTCGCATCCACGATCACATAGGAAAGAGGAATCGAATCATGTCGAGCTCGGTCTCACGCGGGATCCTGGGTCTGTGCGCGCTCCTCGCGTCGCTGGCCCCGGCTGTGACCATAGCCGCTTCCGGCACCCTGGTGCTGTACACCTCACAACCCAACAAGGACGCGCAGCAGACCGTCGACGCGTTCAAGCAGCGCCATCCAGAGGTCGAGGTCGAATGGATTCGCGACGGAACCACCAAGGTCATGGCCAAGCTCCGGGCGGAGCTAACCGCCGGTGCGCCGAAGCCGGACGTGCTGCTGATCGCCGATGTGGTCAACATGGAGGCGCTCAAGCAGGAGGGGCACTTGATGGCGTACCCACAAGCCCCGGTCGCCGCCTATGACAGTGCCCTCTACGACGCCGGCAAGACCTACTTCTCCACCAAGCTGATCACGACCGGTATCGTCTACAACACGGGCGCGCCGATGAAGCCCGAGGAGTGGTCGGACCTGGTCAAGCCCGAGGCCAAGGGTCTGGTGGCGATGCCGAGTCCGCTCACCTCCGGCGCCGCCACCGTGCACATGAACACGCTGACCTCGAACCCGGGACTCGGCTGGGCCTACTACGAGAAGCTTGCCGCCAACGGCATCACGCCAAAGGGCGGCAACGGCGGTACCTTCAAGGCGGTCGCCTCCGGCGAGAAGCTCTATGGCATGGTCGTGGATTTCGTGCCGATACGGGCAAAAGCACAGGGCTCGCCGGTCGAGTTCGTCTTCCCCGCATCCGGCGTGAGCGCGGTGACCGAGCCGGTGGCGATCCTGTCCACGGCAAAGAATGTCGAGGCCGCCAAGGCCTTTGTCGACTTCCTGCTCTCCAAGGAAGGCCAGTTGCTGGCGGCTGATCAGGGCTACCTCGCGGCACATCCCGAGGTCACACCGCCAGCGGGCTTCCCGGCGCGTGACAAGATCAAGCTGATGCCGTTCGATGCAGCCAAGGCCCTCTCCAACGCTGACGCCGATCGCAAGCGATTCGTCGAGCTGTTCGGTCAGTAACCGGCGACAGCACCCGGGCCCGTCGCCTCGCGTTCGCCCGGGTGTTCCCCGCGCCCCCCGTCGAAAGCCCGCCGCCGCGGCGCGGCGGGGGGGCTTCGCCCTGTCGAGATGCTTCCTCGCGATGAGACAAGCTGTCTGGTTGGCGGTGCCATTGGTGCCGCTGTTGCTGCTCCTGAGCGTCTGGCCCGTCGGCCGCCTGCTGCTGGAAGGCATTGCGCCGCACGGCGCGCTGGATTCGGCGGTGCTGCTCGAGGTGCTGGGCACCCCATCGACCTGGAACGCGTTGTGGCGCAGCGTGCTCACAGCGGCCGGTGGCACGCTCGTCGCGCTGGCCATTGGCGTGCCCTTCGCCGCGCTGGTCGCGCTCAGCGACATCAGGGCGAAGCCAGCGCTGGTGTTCTGCTTCATGATCCCGCTGATGATTCCGCCACAGATCACCGCCTTGTCGTGGATTCAGCTGTTCGGGCCATCCAGCGCGCTGCTCAAGACCCTGGGGCTCGCGCCGCCGCTTGGCACCCCACACCCGCTCTACTCGCCGCAAGGCATCATGCTGCTGCTCGGCGTGCAGCACGCGCCGCTGGTCTTTCTCGCCCTGCGCGCCAGCTTGCGCTCACTGCCGCGCGAGCTGGTCGAAGCCGCGCGGTCAAGCGGCGCCACCCATCGACACGTGGTATCCCACATCGTGCTGCCGCTGATGCGTCCGGCGCTGATCGCGGGCGGCGCACTGGCCTTCGTGTCGGGGCTCGGCAACTTCGGCATTCCGGCGATGTTGGGTATTCCCATCTCCTACGCGACCATGCCGGTGCTGATCTATCAACGTCTATCGGGCTTCGGGCCCGCGGTCATCTCGGAGGTCGCGGTCCTCTCGCTGCTGATCGCGCTGGTGGCCGCGCTCGGCATCGTGCTGCAGTCGAAGATGACAGCGAGTCGAGACTACAGGATCGGCGGTGCGAGCGCGCTGCCGCTACGTTTGACGCTCGGCCGCTGGCGCGTGGCGACCGAGCTGTGCTGTTGGCTGGTGATCATCCTCATCCTGGTGGTGCCGCTGCTGGCGCTGCTCGCTACCTCGCTGGTCCCCGCCTACGGCGTGGTCCTGACGAGCGACACGGCAACCCTCGAGGCCTATAGAGAGGTGTTGCTGCGCCAGCCGTCCACCACACGCGCCTTTGGCAATTCGTTCACACTTGCGCTGATGGCGGCGGTGGTGCTGATGGCGATAGCCTTGCCGCTCGGCTACCTGCTCACCCGCAAGCGCTCGCGTACCACCCGCGCACTTGCGACACTCGCCGAGATCCCCTACGCGTTGCCAGGCGTGGTGCTGGCCATCGCCTGCATCCTGATCTTCATCAAGCCGCTGCCGGTCCTGGGTTTCGCCCTGTACGGCACCCTGTGGATTATCTTCTTCGCCTATCTGGCGCGTTTCCTGGCGCTCGCATTACGGCCGGTTATGGCCGGCTTCGAGCAACTGGACCCGCACCTGGAGGAGGCCGCCCAGATCAGCGGTGCGGGTTTCTTATTTCGATTCAGAACGATCATCGTGCCATCCATAGGACCGGTGGCGGCGGCCGGTGCGATCCTGGTCTTCATGACCGCGTTCAACGAGCTCACCGTGTCCGCGTTGCTGTGGTCGTCCGGCACCGAAACCCTCGGGGTGCTCGTGTACAACCTGGACGATGGCGGCTACACGAGCCTCGCGACCGCGCTTGCCATCGTCGCGGTGGC
>JAGRHX010000803.1 GCA_020444775.1 Gammaproteobacteria bacterium | reverse complement strand
GATGCCACGTTCGACGCGGTCATTTCATCGGTCGGAGTGATGTTCGCGCCGCATCATCAGCTCGCTGCGAACGAAATGATTCGCGTGGCGAAGCCCGGTGGCACTATCGCGCTCGCAAGCTGGACCCCCGAAGGCTTCATCGGCCAGATGTTCGGGGTTATGAAGCCGTATGCTCCCCCGCCACCGCCGGGCGCGCTGCCGCCTCCACTCTGGGGCGACGAAGACCACGTGCGAGGTCTGTTCGGCGATCGAATAACCAATGTGCGTGCGACAAAACAGGTGGCCACGATCACCTGCTTCGATTCCGCCGAGGAATTCGCCGAATTCTTCAAACGCTACTATGGACCGACGATCGTCGTGTACCGGGCAATTGGCGAAGATGCGGAACGAGTCGCCAAGCTCGACCAAGCGCTTATCGATCTTGGTCGACGTCACGGAGCTGATTCGGGCACCATGCAATGGGAGTACCTCGCCTTCTCTGCCCAAAAGGTGTGAGCATGTGACGACGCTGATCCGGTTGCTGGGATCACCGCATATCGAACAGAGCGGGCATCAGACCCGTGGTTTGAAAGGACGCAAGGCGTGGGGGTTGCTCGCATACCTCACGCTTGCGTCCCGGCCCGTCTCGCGGCAACGGCTCTGCGAATTGCTGTTCGAAGACGCAGATGATCCGAGGGGCGCTTTGCGCTGGAACCTCGCCGAACTCCGGCGCGGCATCGGGATCAATGATGCGCTCTCCGGAGACCCGGTCACCATCGAGCTCGGCCCCGATGTCACGGTGGACGTTCACAGCCTCGCATCTCCCGAACCGGCCGAGTTTGACGTCGGGTTTCGTGGAGAACTCCTGGAAGGACTCTCCTTCGACAACGCACCTTCGTTCGAATCATGGATCGGCCTTGAACGGCAGCGGATTGCCGCCGCCGGTCGCGCTCTCGACTATCGCCAGGCTGTTGAATTGCTCGCGCTCGGCGCCCCGGAGGACGCAGTCGCGTTTGCACGGCGGGCCGTCGAGGCAGACCCGCTTGATGCAGACTTCCAAACCGCCCTGGTCGCATCACTCGTCCGCTCAGGCGCTCATGAAGCGGCTCGTTATCAGGTCGCTCGTTGCCGCGATTGGTTCAGACGTGAAGCCGGTGTCGAGCCACCGGCGTCCGTCGAGGCGGCGCTTGGCGCGCCCGCAGCCGCATCGGTGGAGATGACCGAAGATGGGGTCAGATCATTGCTCGAAGTCGCCGATGCAGCCCTTTCCGCCGGCGCCGCGACGGTTGGCATTGGCCAAATCCGTCGTGCACTGGCCGGCACCCCGGAAGAAAACACGTCACTTCAGGCGCTCGTGAGACTGCAACTCGCGTCGGCGCTGATCCACACACAGGGAGGACGCGGCGCGGAGGTCTTGACGCTGCTCCATGAAGCGCTCGCCCGCGCCGAACTTGTTGGCGATCGCTCGATTGCCGCCGCCGCGGCCCGCGAAATCGCGTTCGTCGCCGTCCAGAACGGCCACAGCATGGAAGTGGATCGCTTGCTCGCGCGCGCCGAAGGATGCTCGCCCGATCTCCTGGAACAGGCGCGTATCCTGTGTGTCCGCGGTATGGCACTCACCGACGCGGGGCGATACGGGGAAGCGATCGCGTGCCTTGACGAAGCGATCACCATTTGCCCTCCGGAACATGCGCGCCAGGTCGCCTGGTGTTTGACGCTTGCCGGTCGTGCATTCCTGTTGCAGGGCGATGCGGCGCAGGCGGCGGTGACCCTCGATCGCGCCCTGGTGATGGTGAAAACCGAGCGCTGGACATCCGTCCAGGCGCTTCCGGAAGCGTTGCGCGCCGAAGCCGCCATCATGCTCGGCGACACCGACCTTGCGCG
>JAGRHX010000802.1 GCA_020444775.1 Gammaproteobacteria bacterium | reverse complement strand
GCGTGCCCCCGGCGCGTGCCCCCGGTGCCTGCCAATATTCGCCGCTTGACCACGCAACCCTGGTCAAGCCCAGGGCCGATCCAGTCTGGGATCGGGCACCACCAGGTTCCACGACGAGACCCGCCGTCCGACCGGGCAGCTCGGGTCGAGCAGCACCGGGATTGCCGGTGTCACCGCGCGCAGCAACTGAAGCTGCGCGGTCGAAGCCTGCACGGGCAGCTTGCCCTGTTCCAGCAGATAGCCCAGGCGTGCCGCAGCGTGCGCGGGTCGCAATCGCTGTGCGTAGTCGACCGCTGCATCCACGTCCAGCTCGACCAACCCGGACAGGGCGAGCCGAACCGTCTCCAGCCCACCACACAGCTCGACGCTGTCCAGCGCATCGACCACGCTGCGCTCGAGACTGGTGACCCGCAGTGCCAGACCGTCGCGCTCGACCATCCTCAGGGTGCCGGTCAAGGCGGTGCTCCGGCGCAGCTCGCGGCGCGGCCGCACCCCGAGGAAGTCGATACCGCGAAATGCGAACAGTGAGAACCTGGTGCTGCTGACGAAGGTCACTCGTCGTCCGATTCCGGGCAGCAGACCGTGTACGACCAGGGCGCTGTGGAAGGCAATCGCAGCGTCCTGCGCCAGACGGCAGGCGAGCACCAAGGCAAGCATCTCGGGACGGGAGCGCAGCCGCTCGGGCAGTGCCTCGGCGCATAGATAGCGCCCCGACACTATCGTTTCCAGTCGACCCTGACGCCGGGCCTCGTGCAGCCAGTCGTGGGCTGCATCACCGAGCCGCTCGGCGAGCGTCTCGGCAAGGATCAGCCACTCGTCATGAGCATCCAGGGCACTGGTGTCCGACAGGCCGTCGGGCCCGGCCCGACTCAACGCTGCAGCTGGGGTTTCAGATGGGGCGCCGACTCGCCCGGTGTCCACGGCGGTGGCATCGAGCGGGTCGGTCGGCAGGCGGCTCAGACGTTGCAGCGCCTCGCCTAGGGACCAGTCACGCAGCTCACGGGCGAGCGGTGCATGTCGTTCACAGAACCACTCGACATTCGGTGGGTGTCCGACAATCTCGTCCTGGTGGGTCCGCGCATACCAGGCATCGGCCTCGTCATCGCGGCAAAACGCGATGAGCTCGCCATGCGCAGGATCGAAGCGATGACCACATACTGCGCACTCCGGCGGCCGCATGTTGCTCGTACCTGTGAAGAAGCCATTTTTTGCGCTGGTTTGCGGAGGTGTCCTGGGCGCAGACATCGGCCAGGGCAGCTGGATCTTGATTGGAGGATCGCGATTGGCCGTGAGCCGATCCCACGCACTACACTGGCCCCGCTTGGTCCCCATCTCTGGCACCAATCGTTCCGACTAGAACCCAAAGGCACGCACCATGAAGCTCAAGAGCTACAAGACCCTGCATTGCGACGCCGGTTGGCGCTACTTCTCGTTTCTCAAGCTGACCACCGACGACGGTCTGACCGGCATCGCGGAGTACAACGAGTGCTACGGCAGTCCGGGATTGACTCGTGTCATAGAGCGACTGTGCGAACGCATCATGGGCCAGAATCCGCTCTCTCACGAGCGCATCTCCCAACAGCTCTATGCGGTCACCCGTCAGGCGCACGGTGGCATCGCCCAGCAGGCAATCGCCCCCATCGAGAACGCGCTGCTGGATTTGAAGGCACGCTCACTGGGTGTTCCGGTGTACGAGCTGCTCGGCGGCGCGATACGCGACCGGCTCAGGTTGTATTGGTCACACTGCGGCACCTACCGGATGGCCGAGCCCATAGCGCGCATCATGCAGCGCGAGCCGATCCGTGGACTCGACGATCTCGTGGCCCTGGGGCAGGAGGTGAAATCGCGTGGCTTCGGCGCGCTGAAGACCAACATTTTCTTGTTCGACGGTGAACCATCCCTGCACATGCCGGGCTTCGCGCGTACCGCCGGCTGGCCCGAGCTGAACGCTGACAAGCGGGTGATCGATGCCCTGCGTGCGCAGCTCGGCGCGCTGCGCGAGGGCGCGGGCCCCGACATCGGCATCCATCTGGATCTGAACTTCAACTTCAAGACCGAGGGCTATCTGCAGGTCACCCGGGCCCTGGATGATCTGGGTCTGAGCTGGTTCGAGATAGACATCTATGATCCCGCCTCGCTGCGTCGCATCCGCGATGCCTTGCGCACCCCGGTGGCATCGTGCGAATCGTTGTTCGGTCTGCGCGGCTTCAAACCCTTCTTCGAGCACTACGCCATGGACGTGGCGATCATCGACGTGCCCTGGAACGGTATCTGGTCATCGCTGAAGATCGCCGCACTTGCCGAGGCCTACGAGGTCAACGTCGCGCCGCACAACTTCTATGGACATCTGTCGACGCTGATGAGCGCGCATCTGTGCGCCGCGGTGCCCAACTTCCGCATCATGGAGATCGATATCGACGACGTGCCATGGAAGGACGACATCCTCACCCAGGCGCCGGTGATCGAGGACGGGCACCTGCTGCTGCCCTCCGGCCCCGGCTGGGGCGCGGAACTGAACGAGGCGGTGATACAGGCGCATCCACCGACGGGGGTGACGCACCACTGACAGACCTGGCGCGAGACGGCCGGACAGACATCCGGCGAACGGGCCAAGGCACTGGGGCACACGGCCACTCACGTCCGAAAACGTGAGCGGCCGTGGTCGACGCGTCGCGAACGACTACTTCTGCAGCTCGGCGAGCTTTGCCAACGTCGCGTTCACATCGGGCAGGGTGCCCTGGTGCAGCTCACTGTGCCGCACCACACCCTCGGGGTCGATGATGAACAAGGTACGACTCGCAATACCGTTGCTGTCGTTGAAGATCCCCAGGGCTTGCGCCGTCGCGCCATGCGGCCAGAAATCGGCCAACAGCGGATGACGGATACCACCCAGGGCCATGGCCCAGGTCTTCAGCGAGAACACCGAATCCACGCTCAGACCCAGCAGCTGGGCATTGGCCTCATCAAACTTTGTCAACGCACGGTTGAAGCTGGAAGTCTGATTGGTTCAGCCGCCGGTGAAGGCGAGCGGGAAGGTATGCAGTACGACCCATTTGCCACGGTACTGAGAGAGAGAGACCTCCTCACCGTCGTGGCTCTTGAGCTTGAAATCGGGTGCCGAGGCGCCAGCCTCCAACATGGTCGAATCCTCCACGGTTGAATGTCGAACCAGCACCTCCGCGCGGAGGAACCGGGACCATGGGATGTTAACCCGGATCCGGGAGGCGGGTACACGTGGCCCGCGCGCCGGGCGCGCGGCACGGGGCCCGCAGCCGTGGCCGGGCCGTCTTCCGCACATTTATCAGCTGGCCTGGAATGAGTTATCTTGCCGCGCCTGCCAAACCGGCAGTCGGAGCCGTCGCGGCGCACGACGACGGTCTCTTCCCAACCTGTCCAGCTGGGGCCAAGAACATGTCCAATACCGCAAGGGTCGGCGCCGTGCACGCGCTGGCCGCCTCGATCGAACCCACCCAGGCCGCTTTCGACAGAGCCTGGTCGGACGCCGACGTCGCCCACCTGATGGATGGCTCGCTGTACCTGGATCGCAGTCGTGGCACGGCCGGTCCCGAGGAGATCGCCGCGCGCATCGACCGGCTGATCCGCCACAGCGCCGACAGCGGCGCGCAAGGGATCCTCTTCACCGGCTCGTTCTTCGGCGCCGCGGTGCGCAAGGCCCGCACCAATGTCCGGGTGCCGGTGGTCGCCTCCTTCGAAGGCGTGGTCCAGGCCGCCCTGGCGCTGGAGCAACCACTGCTGGTGATCTCCACCGCGCCCGACTCGGCGACCCTGCTGGCCGAAGAGATTGGCGTCGAAGCCAACAACCGTGGCGGCTCGGCCGACGTGCGGACAGCGGTGGTCGACGGTGCCATGCAGGCGCTGGTCGCAGGTGACTCTGAGACCCATGACAAGCAGGTGCTGGACGCCATCGCCGCGCTGGGTGACAGCCGCGCCATCGTCATCGCCCAGTACTCGATGGAGCGTGTGATCGAGCAGGCCATGCGGTCGGCCTCGGTTCCCGTGCTCGGCAGCGCGACCGAGGGCGTGAAGCTGCTACGGCGGCTGGTCGAGGGCGGCTGAAACCGAAGCCGTCGGGAGACGGTCGCCTCGGTGGAGCCTGCTGGCGTATCGCCTGGGGCACCCTCTAGGGATGTTCCCCGCCGTCCCCGGGCGGCGAATCAGACCGGCCGCTCGCCCTGGATGGTGATGCGATGCATCACCCGTCGCTGGCCCTGATAGTCGTTGATTGCATTGTGCTGGGTGCAGCGATTGTCCCAGATCGCCATCGAGCCGGGCTGCCAGCGGAACCGGCAGGTGAACTCCGGTCGCACCGAATGCGCCTTGAGATAGCTGATGATCGGCGCGCTCTCCTCGGCCGACATGCCCTCGAAGTAGTGTGAGTGCCCACCGATGTACAGCGCCTTGCGCCCGGTGTCCGGATGGGTACGGACCAGCGGATGGATCACTTCGGCCGGCCCTTGGGGTGCGTTCGCGCGCATCTTGATACCCTTGGCATGCTGATAGCGTTGCGCGCGACTCATGCCGGAACGATGATTGGGTGTGTCGCCCAGATTGACGGTGCGCAGCTCACCCAGCAGCGCTTTCATCGTCTCGCTCAACGACTCGTAAGCCGCGTACATGCTCGAGTACAGCGTATCGCCGCCGGCCGGTGGCAGCTCACGCGCATAGAGCATGGTCAGACTGGCCGGACGCTCGGAGAACATCTGGTCGGTGTGCCAGCCGCCACCGAAATTGTAGGTGTCGGTCTCGGTCTTGATGACCTGCACGATCTCCGGGTGCTCAGGCATGCCCTCGATGTAGGGATGCAGGTGGATGTCGCCGAAACGCTTCGCGAACCCGACCTGCTGCGCAGGACTGATGTCCTGGTCGCGAAAGAAGATGACGCTGTGCTCGAGCAGCGCCTCGTGGATCCGATCGAATTCGGCATCGGACAGGCGCGAGAGATCCACTCCGCGCAACTCCGCGCCCAGCGCCCCCGCGACAGGATGAATCGTCATCGAGCCCATCGTTCAACCTCCACCGCCATGAACCTTTCCGTAACTCGCGGGCCACCGAGGCTCGCCCAGGCAATCCACAACCAGCTATATTCCGTCGCGACCGGCGCTGAAGCAACCACATGGACATCCGGTCAGACAAGCAGACAACCCGAGACCAACCCGAGGAACCCGCCCCATGTCCAGCTACATCCTGGTGGTACAGATCGATGTGCCCGACGAGCACGAGGCAGAATTCAACCGACTGTATGATGGCGAGCACGTGCCGAACCTGAAGAGTGTCCCCGGTGTGAAGAGCGCGCAGCGCTACCGGTTGGAGGACCAGGGCCAGGACATGCTCCGTTACCTGGCGATCTACGAGCTCGAGTCGCCGGATCTGCCGCAGACCGACGCCTGGCAGAAGGCTGCCACCACGCCGGGTTGGATGGGCGTCAGGCAGCACATCAAGACCCTGCGCCGCGGCGTGTTCAAGACCATCTGACCGACAGCACGACGACGACCCCTGCCAACCGGTCCGCGCCCCGCGTGGGCGTGCCGGAGCCGGGGTCGGTCGGGCCCATGGCCTCAGTCAGCCTGTAGACCGTCCGCCTGTAGACCGTCAGCCCGTAGGCCGTCAGCCCGTAGACCCGCCCCTTCCGTTTCGAGCGAGGCCGCTGCGCATGCAATCGCTACAACCGTTCGCCGGTATCAAGGTGGTCGAGTTCGGCCAGTTCGTGGCCGTGCCCTACTGTGGGCAGCTGCTCGCCGATGGTGGCGCCGACGTGATCAAGATCGAGTCACCGGAGGGGGACTCCAGCCGCCATGCCGCGCCCCTGGTACCCGGTATCACACGGGTGTTCCTGGGGCGAAACCGCGGCAAGCGTTCACTGCCGCTGAAGCTGCGCGATCCGGGAGCGCGACCGGTCATCGATGCCTTGCTCGAGTGGGCCGACGTGGTGCTCATGAATTTCAGGCCGGGGCTGGCCACCAGCCTCGGTCTGGATGGGCCCGAGCTACGCAAACGTTACCCACGCCTTGTCATCGGCGCCGTCACCGCCTTCGGCACACGAGGACCGGACGCGGAGCTCGCGGGCATGGACGTGGTGGTCCAGGCGCGCAGCGGCTTGATGGCCGCGCTGGGCCGGGTGGTGGACGGCCAGCCGGCCTCTGGAGAGCCGGTGCCGGCCGACTACATGTGCGCCATGACCCTGGCTTTTGGTGTCGCCTCGGCACTGTACCGGCGGAGCTGGACCGGCCAGGGTGCCGGCATCGATGTCTCCTTGATGCGCGCCGCGCTGACCCTGGCCAACAACCAGATGGTGCGGGTAGAGGACCACGACGGTGAGCTGCATCGTGCCGCGCTGCGCACCCTGAACGAGCAACGCCAGGCGCGCACGCCGTTCCAGACCCAGCTGGAGACGGTCAACAAGGCCCGCCATCGGCCGCTGTTGAGCGTGTATTTCAGGACCTTCGTCACTGCCGATGGCAACATCGCGGTGGCCTGTGGCAGCCGCGCCCTGCGCCGCCGTTTCGCCGATCTGCTGGGCTTTTCGGATGCCGGTCTGGACGCCGGCGAGCCTGGTGGGGAGGAATGGTCCGAGCACTACGAGGCGCTGCGGGTACAGGTCGAAGCGATCGTCGCGACCCGACCCAGCGCGCACTGGGTGGGACTGCTCGCGGAGCACGGCATACCGGTGGCGGCGGTGAAGATGCCCATCGAGCTGTTCGACGACGAGCAGGCGCTCGCCAACGACATGATCGTCGAACAGGAACACCCCGAGGTCGGCACGGTGAAGCTGCTCGGACCACCGCTGGCCATGGACGGAGACGCATTCCAGACCGCCCCGCCGATGGCCCGACTCGGCAGCGAGACGCGGGATCTGCTCAACGAGCTCGGCTTTGGCGATGCCACCATCGACGCCTGGGTCGAGACCGGTATCACTCGTGAGCAGAATCGCTGAATGCCATTTCGAGCAACCGTGCAGCGCTCCCCATCGGCGTCTCTGATGGCGCCGCTCAGGCGGCCTTTGCGCGGGTGAAGGCCGACATCACCTCGCCGGCGAAGATCTCGAGCTGCTCGATCATGACCGCCTGTGGCGTGCCCATGCTGGACTGCACGTTGACGTCCTCGAGTCCCGGGAAACGGTCCTGCAACGCACGCAGGTAGTCGATGAAGCCCTCGGGTGGGCCGCAGTACCAGGAACCAGTCTCCACGGCACGCTCCAGCGTCGGGATATGCTGCTCGGCCCAGTTGCCGCGTCGATCCAGGGCCTCGAGCTGGGCCGGCTTCATGGGCACCATACCGAGCGGCGCGAACATCTTCAGATGCTCCTCGAAGTAGGGCGTGGCCTCGCGAATAGCCTTCTCGCGGGTCTCGGCGATGTGGAAGTTGAGACCGATGCACAGATTCTCGCCCAGGGCGATCGGTTTGCCGGCCCGCTCGTAGGCCTCCTGATAGGCGATCACGGGGCGCTCGGCCATCAGCGCGGAGCCACCGCCGACGATGCCCTTGATATCGTGACGCGCCATGAAATCCAGGCCGCGCGCCGAGGCGCTGACGATCGGTTGCCAGCACTCGACCGGCTGCTGGCGAGGCCTGGGCACCAGGGTCAGCTCCTCGAGCTCGTAGCCGCGGTACGGCAACGCCGGTGGCAAGGTGTAGTGCTTGCCACGGTGGCTGAAGCTGTCGTTGTGGAAGGCCTTGAGGATTATCTCGACCTGCTCTTCGAACAGCTCGCGGTTGGCATCTCCATCGAGCAGCACGCCACCCAGGGATTCGACCTCTCGACTGTGATAGCCACGGCCGACGCCGAAGATGACGCGTCCGCCGGTGAGGATGTCAGCGGTGGCGAAATCCTCGGCCAACCGCAGCGGGTGCCACATCGGCGTGACGTTGAAACCGCAGCCGAGCTTCAGGCTTCGGGTCTTGTGCGCCAGATGCACGAACAACAGGGGCAGATTGGGGATGCACTCGTACCCCTCACGCTGGAAATGGTGCTCGGCCATCCACAAGGCGTGATAGCCCAGCTCGTCCATACGCACGGCCAACGCCTCGGCCTTGTCGAAGACGCTCGCCAGTCGGGCGTCGTCATAACGCCGCTCATTGGCGGGCGTGGCATCCTGACCCATGTCGTCGAGATCGATATGCCCCGCGAACAGACTCCCAAAGCGTTTGATCATGTCCTCAACCCGTTGTGCATTCCCCAGGGACTGACCTCGAGCGGCACCGTCGGCTCTGCTCACGCGCCGAACGCGTGCTGGCTGCCGGTCGCGATCGACTGAAATTGCCGGACTGGAGGTCCGTCGCCAGCATAGCGCATCAACCACCCGCGGTTGCATCCCCCCGGATTGCACCGCTTCGCGTTTGCCCACGACTCGATGCGTGCTATTGATAGCAGCCCGTGATAACAGCCCGGTGCGTCGCACCCGGCCAGCGCGCCGCCGCTGGCGACCGCCATCCCGATCAACGAAGAGGACAAACGCATGGCGATACTCGAGCAGTTCAAGGTCCCGGACGACATGGCCGAACGGGTAGACGCCGACGGCCTGCTGCAGACCAGCGCCGAGCTGCTCGAGCGCGCCGGCCTGGATGCCGAGGATGCGCGTCTGGCCGCCGACGTGCTGGTCTGCGCCGATCTGCGTGGCGCCGACAGTCACGGCGTGTCGAACAAGCTACGCCAGTACATTGCGGACCTGCGCAGCGGGCACCTGAACCCCAAGCCGAACATGCGGGTCATCCGTCAGACCGCGTCCTGCGCCACCCTGGACGCCGACCAGGGCATGGGTATCGTCATAGCTCCCAAGGCCATGCAGATCGCCATCGAGAAGGGCAAGCAGACCGGGGCCGGTCTGGTCAGCGTGGCCAACGGCCGACACCTGGGCATGGCGGCCTACCATGCCATGATGGCGTTGGAGCACGACATGATCGGCCAGTGCATGAGCGCTTGTGGGCCGCGCGTGGCACCGACCTTCTCCGCCGAGGCCGGGGTCGGCACCAACCCGATCGCGGTGGCGGCACCGGCCGCGCAGATGCCACCGTTCGTGTTCGATGCCGCCACCTCGGTGGTGGCGGCGAACAAGATTGGCCTCGCCCGGCGCCTGCAGATCCCCCTGGAGCCCGGCTGGGTGACGCTCGATGGCCGGCCACAGATGGACCCCATACCAGTGCCGGAGCAGTATCTGCTGCTGCCCGCGGGCAGCACCCGCATGCTCGGCTCGCACAAGGGTTACTCGCTGGCGATGGTGGTGGACATCCTGGCTGGCGTGCTCAATGGTAGCCCGGTAGGACCACTCGCCATCCGTGGCAAGAACAACCACTTCCTGGCCGCCTACGACATCGAGGCGTTCATAGACGTCGACGAGTTCAAACGCGGCATGGATGCCTATCTGCAATCACTGTGCGCGCTGAAGCCCGCGCCGGACCAGACCCAGGTGATCTACGCCGGCCTGCAAGGCCATGCCGAGCAGACCCGGCGCAAGGCCGAGGGCATACCGCTACATCCAGAGGTGATCGGCTGGTTCAGGCAGGCCTGCGATGAGCTGGGGGTGAGCTACCGGTTGTAGCGCCGCGCTCTGCCACGGCCCGCGCATCGCTTCGCGCATGCCGGCGGATCGAGTCCACCAGCAGGTCCAGGTCGATCGGCTTGGCGACGTGGTCGACCATG
>JAGRHX010000801.1 GCA_020444775.1 Gammaproteobacteria bacterium | reverse complement strand
GCACCGATGGCGTGGCCAAGACCACCCGCCTGAACGGTACCGGTGGCGCAGACTGAGCAGCAGTCAAAGGACCGATCACGCGGTCGCTATCGGCCGTCGCCGGGTGCTGACCTGGCCAGACGCAGGCCGGCATGGCAGCATGCCGGCCTGCGTCACGGCTGTCATGGAGCGCCGATGATCGAATCTGAACGGCTCAACATCCTGTTGCACAGGCCCGACCGGCGCCGGTCAGCGGCCCCGGTAATCAGCCGGGAGGGCCGCCACCGATCGATACAGTATCGACTGCTTATCAACGTGGCCCTGGTCTGTGGCTGTCTGACTGCCGCCTGCGTCCAGGCGCAGGGCCAGGGCAGCGGTCGGGTCATCGAGTACGCGCGACCGGACGACCCGGTGCGCGCCAGCGTGCTGGCCGGCGAGTCGCGCAAAGCCGCGCCGCCTGCCCCGGCCGAGCCGGAGGCGAGCTCGGCCACGCCGTCCCAACCCGCGCAATCCCAGCCCTCGACACCGAAACCCCAGGCCGATACCGGCAACGCGCCGGCCGCGGTTCGTGTGCGTGATGCCGAGGACTACCGCTCGGCCAGACCATCGGCCACATCCTCCGCCGGATCGTCCGGACGATCGGTGGAGCTGGTGATTGGTGGCAGCAGCACCGATGGCGCCGCCAAGGTGGTCGAGCTGCCTCGCCAGCAACAGCCTCCGCGACGCTAGCGCGACAAAACGGCTCGCCAGGGTCGGATCCCGCCCACGACGGCTCCTGCCGTCGTCTGCTGAGCGCAGCCGCGTCTCCCCGGTCCGCCGCGCCGCCTGCACCGCAATCCCCCGGTGTAGCCCCCCGGTGTAGCGATTTCGGGCCACGAAAATAATGAAAAACAAGCGCTAGCATTCAATAATTAGAATCTTTGCCAGAACCGGTGAGAATGACCGGCGATCTGGTTGCAATCTGCTGAGGAGAGTCCGGGTGAAGAATCGAGTCCCGTTCGGTGCATGTCTTGCGAGAATTCTCGTGCCCGGCGTGCGCGGGTCTGGTCCATGGATTGGCCTGCTGCTCGCGCTGTGCTGCGCGAGCGCATCCGCGGCGCCGACGACCATCAACATGGACGTCGGCGAGATGACCATCCTCGCGCCCGGACCCATCGATCGCGTCGCCGTCGGTAGCGCCGGCACCATCAGCACCTCGTTGGTCGGCAGCGGCCAGCTGTTGGTCTTTGCCGAGGCCGCCGGTCTGACCACCCTGCACGTCTGGTTGACCGACGGCCGTCAGGAGTCCTGGCGGATCCAGGTCGACGAGGCCGACTTCCAGAGCAAGCGTCTGACCGACAATCTGGATGCCAGGCTGCTCGATGTGCGCAAGCTGCTCGGACACATCGCCGGACTGCAGATCCGCAAGGTCGGCGATCGGATCGTGCTCTCGGGTCTGTATGCCGGGCAGTCGACCCTGGTCGAGCGGGTCAAGAATGCCTATCCGGAGATCCTCGATTTGACCGTCACCGGTCAGTACGCCGAGGTCCGCCAGCTGATCGAGCACATCAACGGCGTGCAGGCCAAGATCGTCGGCACCCGGGTGGTGCTGACCGGTCAAGTGGACGAGTCGTTCACCTCGTCGCTGGAGAAGATCGCGGAAGCCTACCCGGACGTCATGGACCTCACCCTGAAGGCGGAGGCCCTGGACATCGGCGAGGAGAAGATGGTGCTGATGAACATCACCATCTCCGAGTTCAGCCGCAATACCCTGGAGAACCTCGGCATCAGCTGGTCGCGTAACTTCAACGGTGCCTCGGCGGCCTTCGCCGCCGAGACCGGCACCGCCAGCTCACCCAGGAACGGTCTGAGCGTGATCGGCAACTCCCAGGTGCCTACCCCGTTCGGCAATGTCGGCGTGCCGGGGGCGCGGGCGCCGTTCGGCTACTTCGGCATCGCCACCGAGATCGTCTCGCGTATCAATCTGGCCATCGACAGCGGCAATGCCGTGGTCCTCGCGCAGCCACGGCTGGTCGCGCGCAGCGGTGGTGAAGCCAAGTTCCTGGCCGGTGGCGAGATACCGATCCGCATCGCCACCGCCAACACCACGTCGGTCGAATTCAAGGAATTCGGGATCCTGCTCGAAATAAAGCCCGTGGTGGCTCGAAACGGAACGATTCGGGCCAACGTGTCGACGGAGATCAGCTCGGTCGACAACTCGAACACGGTCGACGGCGTGCCGGGATTCCGGACCCGGCGCACCGAAGCCGACGTCAGCCTCAAGGCCGGTGACACCCTGGTGTTGTCGGGCATGGTCGACCGTTCGGCGTCCGAGCAGGTCGAGAAGGTGGCGGGCCTGGGGGACATCCCGGTGCTGGGGCGGCTGTTCAGGTCCAAGCAGTTCGCCGACGACAAGACCGAGCTGGTCATTTTCGTAACGCCGTTCGTGTATGACGCCGACTCACCGAGCAACATCGCCGCCATCAAGCGGCAGAAGGAGATGCTCGAGGAGTTCGAGTCGTCACTCGAGCACTCCAAGCTCAAGCTGGTCGACTGAGCCTGGAGGTGGAAGCAGAGAAGAAGGTCCGTGGCTGCAGCATTCGATGTCGTTGTAGAGAACAATAAAGGTCAGGTCGTCGAGGTTCATCGCAGTACCTCGGGTACCTGCACCATTGGCAAGGCGGGCGACAACGATGTCGTGCTGGGCGGCTGGTGGGTCGCGTCCTACCACGCCGAGATCTCCATGACCCCGGATGGGCTGTTCGTCGAGGATCGTACCGGACGCAAGCGTCTGGAGGTCAACGGCGAGGCGGTGATGCGTCACGGTCCGCTGCGCTCCCGCGACCAGATCAACATCGGTGGCTACGTGATCAAGGCGGGCGTCGGTCAACGCGACACCGACAGCGGCCCGAAGACGGTGAGCGCGGCCGAGGACCCGGACGATGTCGAGCACGTTCGCACGCTGATCTTCAAGGCCCGGCCGGTGACCGCGCCACAGACTCCCCGTGTCGAGCCGCCCCCGTCGGCACCCGCAGCGCCGCCAGCCCCACCGGCCGCGGCCCGCGCCAGCGCCGCCCCGGCCCTGGACGCCTCCCTGTCCGCCTTCGAGCAGACGGCGCCCGCACCCGAGATGAGCGCCGCGCCACGTCCCCACCCAGTGCCGGCGCCGGCACCGTCCAACGAGCCTGTCGACGGCGCGCACGATGAGCCGGATGGCGGGGCGACGCAGGCGACCTATGCCCGTCTGGTCGCGCAGGAGAAGTTCAAGTGGCGCACGCGGGTGCGCAACGAATTGTTGAAGATGATGGACCTGCGTCGCACCGACATCGGGTCCATGGACGAGCGCAGCCTGCGCAAGCTGATCGAAGGCCTGATCGTCGAGATCGTGACCTCGATGGAGGACCAGCTGCCGCCGGATCTGGACCGTGCGCTGCTGCGCAAGCACGTCCTGGACGAGGCTGTGGGCCTGGGGCCGTTGGAAGAGCTGCTGGCCGACGAGTCGGTGACCGAGATCATGGTCAATGCCTTCGACGACATCTATGTCGAGAAGGCCGGGCGGCTCGGCAAGTCCGAGGTGACCTTCTCCAGCAACGACGCGGTGATGTCGGCGATCGAACGGATCGTGGCGCCACTCGGCCGGCGCATCGACGAGAGCTCGCCGATGGTGGATGCGCGTTTGAAGGACGGATCGCGGGTCAACGCGATCATCCCGCCGCTGGCCCTGCGCGGTCCCTGCCTGACCATCCGCAAGTTCTCCAAGAACAAGCTGGAAGCCAGCGACCTGGTTGGTTTCGGCGCGGTCAGCGAGCCGATGGTGGCGTTCCTGAAGGTCGCGGTGGAGCAGCGTCTGAACATCATCATCTCCGGCGGCACCGGCTCCGGCAAGACCACGCTGCTCAACGTGCTGTCGAACTTCATTCCACCGGGCGAGCGCATCGTCACGGTCGAGGACGCCGCCGAGCTACAGCTCAACCAGCCGCATCTGGTGAGCCTGGAGGCGCGACCCGCCAACCTCGAGGGCAAGGGTGAGATCAGCATCCGCGAGCTGGTCAAGAACTGTCTGCGGATGCGACCTGACCGGATCGTCGTCGG
>JAGRHX010000800.1 GCA_020444775.1 Gammaproteobacteria bacterium | reverse complement strand
GGCGACACCGCCGGCCAGGGCTGGGGCATCAACCCGGACTTCGGCGGCATGCGCATCTACGAGAGCATGCGCCAGGCACGCCCGGACTTCTTCATCCACTGTGGTGACAACATCTACGCGGATGGTCCCATCCAGGCCGAGGTCACGGCCGAGAACGGTGAGCTGTGGCGCAACATCGTCACGCCGGAGGTCTCGAAGGTCGCCGAGACCCTGGCCGAGTTCCGAGGTCGCTACAAATACAATCTGCTCGACGAGAACGTCCGCCGCTTCAACGCCGAGGTACCGCAGATCTGGCAATGGGACGACCACGAGGTCGTCAACAATTGGTCGGATTCCAAGAATCTGAGCGGTGATTCGCGCTACACGGAGAAGAACGTGCCGCTGCTGATCGCGCGTGGATCGCGCGCGTTCCTCGAATACGCACCACTGCGCTATCACGGTGTAGAGGAGTCCGAGCGCGTCTATCGCAAGATCGCCTACGGCCCGCTGCTCGACGTGATCGTCATCGACATGCGCAGCTATCGGGGCCCGAACACCGCCAACGACCAGGACCAGCCGGGTCCGGAGACCGCTTTCCTTGGCGACGAGCAGATCAAGTGGATCAAGCGACAGCTCGCCGAATCCAAGGCGGTGTGGAAGGTGATCGCCAGCGACATGCCGATTGGTCTGGTGGTCCGCGACGGTCCGAGCCGCTTCGAGAACCTGGCCAACGGTGACGGCCCGCCGCTGGGTCGCGAGCTGGAGATGGCCGACCTGCTGCGCTTCATCAAGCACGAGCGTATCGAGAACGTGGTCTGGCTGACCGCGGACGTGCACTACTGCGCGGCCCACTACTATGACCCGGATCTGGCGCGCTTCCAGGACTTCTCACCATTTTGGGAGTTCGTCGCCGGCCCCCTCAACGCCGGCAGCTTCGGCCCCAACGAGCTGGACGACACCTTCGGCCCGCAGGTGGTGTTCGAGAAGGCACCGGCTGCACCGAACTGGTCACCGTTCGCCGGTCTGCAGTTCTTTGGCCAGGTGGACATCGACGCGCACAGCGCGCAGATGACCGTCAGCCTCAAGGACATCGAGGGCGGCACGGTGTTCAGCCAGACGCTCGATCCCTACCGCAAGCGACGCCCGCGTCATCATCGCGGCCATTTCCACGGTCGTCGCCGGCGCTGACGGAAGTCGCTCCAGCCACCTTGTAACCCAGGAGTTCCGACCATGCGAATCACCCGGGCCATTCTGGGCGCGCCGCTGCTCGCGGGCTCGCTGCTCGCACCGCTGGCGCGGGCTCAGGTCGAGAGGTATCGGCGGTAAGCTGCGCTACTGCATGAGAGCTGCCCGGCAACAGCTCGAAGACGGACTCCGGCAGCGTACCGATGACGCTTCTCACCCGTGCCGCAAAGCCCGGATGGTCGAGCGCGCGAAAAACGAAGTCCAGCGCGCACCGGTCCAAGGCTGGAAACCAAGACCGATCGCCCCGGGCAGAGCGGGCCGGGGCAACACACGAGTTCCCGGCCCCGAACGGCCGGGAATTCGAGGGTCGGTCTGGATGAATGCCGATACGACCAATCATCTGCCGGGGTCATGGTAGGGACCATGGCCCTCCAGGCAGGCCCGCCAGGGCTCCTCATCGGCCTGGCATCGTTCCGACACCATCCAGGGGCAATACCCTCAGGCGTGCGCGCCCCGAAGACCAGGCAAGGCGGCGAGCGCTGTATCGGCCTCGCCGCGTCTGTAGCGCGGCCCCCGACCCTTGAGCACCGTCATCAGGCCGACGAGAAGCAGGATGTTCATGCCGGTCTCGGTCACGGGGGCCTGCTCGAGCGGTGAATCCTCGAGTGCGCCGGGAGCAGGTCCGATGTCACTCGAAAGCATGAACATCGCTTCGAGGTCTGGCGCCCCGAGGCCGGTCACGCGGCCCGATCCAAACGGATATGCCTGGAGGTCGGAGAACGGGCACACGGCACCTGCCGACAACGATCCGCCCGCCGCGGACAACGCGGAAGCGCCGTCACATTGCAGCACGCGCTCCATGACCCCGCCGCCGGGATCCGCCAGGAAGAGCGCATCGCCCGTGATCGTTGCCGCGGTTACCGGTGAGCCACACAGGCACACCAGCAGCACGCTTGCGCAGAACCTGGACAACTGACTCATCATGTACTCCGTCGTATCAACATATTGCCAACCGCGCTCATGCAGTCCCTGCGACCGCTGGATTCTCATGAGCAACGCTAGGGTGCCAGCAGCGCCTCGAGCTTGATTCAGGTCAATTCAGACCCGGCCTTGCGTAGTCTTGCCCAGCCCGGGACGCCAGCATCGAGCGTGACAACAAGGCCACGCGACTGGCCTCGGCGGTCCGCAGCACACGCTGCAGGGCCGCGTGCAGATCCGCAAACGGGACTGGCTTGACCGCACCACCGTCCAGACCAACCGTGCTCACCGCCTCACCGAGCAGCTCTCGGCCATCCGCAGGAACCAGCAGGAAGGTCAGCACCTCAGGGTGCAGACAGCGGGCATTGCGCAGCCAGGACAGACCAGCTTCACCTTGCGCACCGGCATCGACGAGGAAGATCGCCCCCGGTCGAACAGCCAGGTGCTCCAACGCGGTCGTACCGTCACCAGTCATGGTCACGCCATAACCCGCCTCAGCAAGCGCCGCCGCCATCGGCTCCGCGGCCGCGAGGTCGTCACTCCACACGACCACCTTCGGATGCTGCTGCATCCCGCCGACGCTGCGTTGTCGTCCGCCGACATCCAGCTCGCGGACCCATCTCGATACCTGGTCCCAGGGTAGCGGCTTGCTGAACAGGAAACCCTGCACCTCGTCACAACCCAACCGGCGCAGACAACTGAGCTGTGCGTCGTTCTCGACCCCCTCCGCAAGCACCCGCAGCCCCATACCACGCCCCATGCCGATGACGGCGGAGGTGATGGAGGCATCGTTGGGGTCGGTGGCAATATCCTGGATGAAGGAGCGGTCGATCTTGAGTCGGTCGATGGGGAAATGCTTCAGGTAGCTCAAGCTGGAATAGCCGGTCCCGAAATCATCCACCGCGATGCGGATCCCGAGGTCACGAAGTCGGGCAAGCTTCTCGACCGCGCCGTCGGCATCGCTGGCGAGTATGCTCTCGGTGAGTTCCACCTCCAGATCGCCACGGCGCAACCCGGTCTGTGCGGCGACACGTGCGACCCGTTCGACGAAATCCTTCTGTGCGAACTGCCGCGCCGAGACGTTCACCGACACGCGAGGAACGCCGAGGCCCTGTGCGCGCCATTCGGCCAGGTGCTCACAGGCGGTACGGATCACCCAAGCACCGATGGGCACGATCAAACCGTTGTCCTCGGCAAGCGGTATGAACTCAGCGGGTGAGATCTGTCCCAGCTCGCCGGCGTTCCAACGTAGCAGCGCCTCCAATCCGACCAGCTTGCCGTTGCTGATGTCTATCTGTGGCTGGTAGTGCAGGCTCAGCTCGTCGTGCTCCTGCGCCCGACGCAGGCGACCATCCAACAGCTGGCGTCTATGTGCCCGAGCCGACAAGGATTCGTTGAAGCGCAATACCATCCGCTTGCCAGCACGCTTGGCCTGATACATGGCCGCGTCCGCGTGCTTGAGCATGGTCTCGGCATCATCACCGTCAACGGGATAGACAGAGACACCAATGGTCGGCGTGGTGAACAGCTCCTCGCCATCTATCCGGAACGGCGCGTCGAAGGCACGAAGGATCCGATGCGCGACCTGCAGGGCGTCGTCGGCACAACCGATGCCTTCCAACATCACCGCGAACTCATCCCCGCCCAGACGTGCCGCCAGCCCCTCCCGGCCCGGCTCACGGTCCAGCGTCTCGCCAGTCTGCAGATCGCCGGTCTGCAGACGCGCGACCACATCGTCGCCACGCAGACTGCCACACAGGCGAGCCGCCACCTGTGCGAGCAGCACGTCACCGGTCGAGTGTCCGAGCGAGTCATTGACCCGCTTGAAATCGTCCAGGTCGATGTACAGCACCGCGACCAGCGCCGCGTTCGCGCGCGCCTCGACGATGACCCGCTCCAGCTCCTCGCGGAACGCGGTGCGGTTGGGCAGCGACGTAACCTCGTCGAAGTAGGCGAGCCGATGCACGCGTTGCATGGCACGCTGGCGCTCGGAGACGTCGAGCACGGTACCGACCAGGTGGCTGATGCGACCGCTGTAGTCTCGCAGGACCTCTATTCGATGCTGCACCGTGCGGTGCGGCACGCTGGCGCGGCGGTCCGCGGGACCAGGGCGCAGATCGTGGACGAGCTCCGCGCTGCGTCCCTGAAGCGCCCCCTCCAATGCAGCCTCGAGGCGCTCCCTACAGCCTTCCGAGGTGATGCCCAGGAGCGAGTCGGGGAAGACCAGGCTCTGCTCCGGCAGCGTGCCGGCCAGACGATGGAACTCCTCCGACCAACGCATCTGGCCACCGTCCACGCTGCACTCCCAGCTGCCCATTCGCGCGGTACGTTGCGCCCGCGCCAGCTCGGCAAGCGTGTGCGCGGAACGCAGCACGTATCGAAGCCGATGCTGGAGCAGGGCCCAGTTGACCGGCTTGGCCGCAAAGTCCGTGGCGCCGGCGGCGAAGGCGCGTTCGATGGATTCGCTGTCGTCGTGCGCGGTGAGCATCACCACCGGCGTATTGCTCAGCTCCGGTCGAGCGCGGAGCTGTCTACAGGTCTGCAAGCCGTCGAGCCGTGGCATGTCCACGTCCAATAGCACGACGTCCGGCCTGACCTGACCGAGGTGCTCCAGAGCCTGCACACCATCGGCGGCCTCGACCACGTCGAATCCGCTCGCCTCCAGCGAGCGACGCGCGATCATCCGTGTCGTATCGTCATCATCGACCACCAGCGCCAGACGGTCGTGCACTGCATCGAGGTTGGCGTCCATCTAGGCGGCCCGCGCGGCGACGATGTGCTGCAGGGCATCCAGCGCACGTGTCTGCTCGCGGCTCAGGTCATCCAGGACCTGTGGCGACGCGATCTCGTCGCCGTCCCGCGCGGCGATCTCGATCTCGGCGCACATCGCCGACAGCGACAGCGCGCCGAGATTGGCACTCGCCGACTTCATCCGGTGCGCGGTGCGTCGCGCCCCGTCCAGGTCACCGTTCACCAGGCTCTGGGTCAGCGCGTCGAAATCGCTGCCCCAGTTGTCGACGAACTTCTGGACAAGACCCGAGAAGAACGCGTTGTCACCGCCATCGAGCGCCAGCAAGGTGTCCAGGACGCCATCGTCCAGCGGCTTCGAGTCGCTGCCGTCTGGACCACCCGCCATGGTTTGAATAGCCACGATCGTGGCCGCGGGGCCCTCGTCCACTACTGGCGGTGGCCCGGCATCAGGTGCCTGTCGCTGCTCGCCCTGCGGCGGCCGCAGCCACGCTCGCAGAGCACTGGCCAGACCCAGGGTATCAATGGGCTTGGTCAGATAGTCGTCCATTCCGGCCTCCACGCTGCGCTCACGATCACCGGCCACGGTGCTTGCGGTCAGAGCAATGATCGGGGTGCGATGCAGTCCCTCGGACGACTCCAGCTCGCGGATCCGCCGGGTGGCAGCCAAACCGTCCATGCCCGGCATGTCGCAGTCCATAAGCACCGCATCGAAGGCCTGTTGGCGGTACATCTGCAGCGCCTGGTAGCCGTCTCGGGCCAGGATCACCTCGCAGCCGAGCCGCTCGAGCATCCGGCAGACGACCTCCTGATTGACCTCGTGGTCTTCGGCGAACAGCACACGGCCTTCGAGCGCGCCGGCCTCGAGGCCCTCGGTTGCCGTCGCGCTGCCAGCCAGCGGCAGCATCCCGGCCTGGTCGGCGGGATCAACCGAGGCGGCATGCGCCAGCGTCCTCAACAGCTCGGCGAGCGGCGACAGCGCCACCGGCTTGGCAATCTCGGCACGTACCCCGGCGGCACGCCATGCCGGCAGCGAGGCATCGGCGCAAAGCCGCACCAGACGCACCGGCACCACACGCTGGCGCAGGTCCGGATCCTCGTTGACAATCCGGGCCAGCTCGGATCCCGGCATGTCATCGAAGCACTCGTCGATCAACAGCACCGTGGGGGTGCTGGTCTGTGCTTCGCGCAACATGCAAACGGCCAGGCTACCCGTGGTGGCGCCGTCATGGACGACCTCGAGCATCGCCAGTAGATCACACAGCGACGCACGCACGGATGCCGTCGGGCTCGCGACCAGCACCTGCAGGTCTGGATCGGGCAACGCGCAATCACAGACCTGGGATCCCATCACCGCCGAGGCACCGATGGCAGGCACTCGAAACCAGAAGCTCGAACCCGGACCCGATGTGCCCGCCAGGCCGATGTCGCCGCCCATCAAGGCAACCGTCTGGCTGGCGATGGACAGGCCAAGACCGCTGCCACCAAAACGACGTCGACTCGAACCATCGGCTTGCGTGAAGGCATCGAAGATCCGTGAGCGGGCCTCGATGGGAACGCCAACGCCGGTGTCCTCGACCTGGAAGTGGAGCATGCCCGGCTCACCGACCGCCTGGGTACACGGGTCTTGCGGATCAGCCCTGGCGACGTCCAGACGCACCACCACCTCGCCCGTCTCGGTGAACTTTATGGCGTTCGCAACCAGGTGAGCGAGCACCTGGGACAGGCGTCCGGGGTCGCCCTCGCAGTATCGAGGCACGCTCGCCGAGACGTTGCAGACCAGCTCCAGCCCCTTCTCGTGGGCCGAGTGGGCAAGCATCTCGCACACCCCCTCGACCAGCGCCCGTGGCTCGAACCGTTCCGCTGCCAGCTGCACATGGCCCGTCTCGATCCGGGCATAGTCGAGGATGTCGTTGACCTGGTTCAGCAACGCCTTGCCCGAGCGCTCGATGATCCGGGCCAGCCGCCGCTCGTTGCTCTGCAAACGCTCTTGCAGCAGCAGGTCCACCATGCCCAGCACACCGTTGATGGGCGTGCGTATCTCGTGACCGATACTGGCCAGGAACACAGACTTGGCCCGGTTCGCCGCCTCCGCGCGCTGCTCCGCGAGCCTGCGCACCGCGATCTCGCGGGCAATACGTCGCATCTGCCAGAGCAAGGCGCCGAGGAACAACAGCCCCGAGACCAGCGTGGTCCCAAGCCCCAACCAGGTCGTGGAGATCAGGTTCCGGGTCACCTCACCGGTCAGCCCGAACACCGCGTTGTGCTGGTGCACCATGTCGATGTTGAGTCGTGCAAGGTCCGGGCGCAGCGCGTCCAGGACGGCGAGCGCAGGCCGCGCCGCCTGGCGCTCGCCGTCCTGGATGCGCTGCACGTAGGGCTCGAGCCGGGTCAGCAGCTCGCGTAGCTTGCCCACCGTTACCGAGAAGCCGGCCATGCTCTTCGCCAGGTCCGGCACCTC